>JBAVMD010000141.1:0-6842 GCA_049689695.1 Chitinophagaceae bacterium
GTATTACGATCCAACGTTGCAGTAATGCTTCAACCACTGCAGAAATATGGGTAACAGACCTCGGCACTAACAAACAAAGTGCCGTTACTTCAATGAATGTTACTTCCGGTTCTGTGAACGCGGGGCAACTGGCAGCCTGCGCATCCAATACCGCCGGTTTTATAAACTATACCATTGATGGTGTTCAGCATGCGTTTACTGTTCCTCCTGATTCTATCAGAACAGACGTTGTGAATATGGGACAACCTGTAACTAATATTGAAGGCGCTACCAAGACGCAGCCGTACCAGCTTTTGCAGTTCGGGTTCAACGGTACTACCACAGGTTCTCACCAGGTTGCATACCTGAGTGTTTTCATGAATAATTCTACTCTTGTAAAAGACGGGAACATAAACGTAAATATTCTTGAATATGGTGCTGCCCCCAATGGCTATATTGAAGGCAATTTCTCCGGCAACCTGCGCGATTCTTCAAGCGCAGTACTGCACCCTATAAGTTGTAATTTCAAAGTGAAGAGGCAGTAGGTTTATAGTTATTGGTCATTCAGTCAATAGGTCATTGGGTCATTGAAGTAATAGCAATGACCCAATGACCTATTGACTGAATGACTTTCACTCCTTCCCAATAAACAAGTAAACCAATAAACAAATAAACCAGTAAACCTGTATATTGCCCAATCTTTGCCGTTAAATAACCAAACTGCTTATGAACGCACAACTGGAAAACATCAGCCGGGGAATGCTGGGCATGCTCTTTCTTATTTTTATCTGCTGGCTGCTGAGCAACAACCGAAGGGCGATTAACTGGAAGCTGGTATCGATAGGAATTGTTGCACAGGTTATGTTTGCACTCGGTGTACTGAAAGTGAATGTGATCAAGATACTTTTCGGATGGCTATCCAAACAGTTTGTAGAGCTTATTAATATCGGTCATAAAGGAATTGAATTCATCTTCGGAAAGCTGGCCGATCCCTCCGGCAACTGGGCATATATCTTTGCCGTGCAGGTGCTTCCCAATATCATCTTTTTTGCTGCGCTTTCTGCCATGCTGTATTACCTGGGGGTTCTGCAAGGCATTGTGTATGTGTTTGCATGGCTGCTGAAAAAGATCGGCATATCCGGTCCTGAAAGCGTTTCTACCGCAGCCAATATTTTCCTTGGGCAGACAGAAGCTCCATTGATGATACGCCCCTTCCTGGATAAGATGACGCGTTCAGAAATGTTGCTCATCATGGTAGGTGGCATGGCCAATACTGCCGGAAGCGTACTCGCTGCTTATGTGGGGTTCCTGGGAGGGAACGACCCTGACCAGCAGCAATATTTTGCCGTGCATATGCTTAGCCAGAGCATCATGAGCGCACCAGCCGCCATTGTGGTTTCAAAGATCCTGTTCCCGCAAACACAGCCGTTCATGACCCAGTTGAAAGTGCCCAGGGAAAAGCTGGGCGATAATTTCCTGGATGCAATTTCACTCGGCACCACCGATGGCTTAAAGCTGGCAGTGAACGTAGGCGCCATGCTCATTGTATTTACCGCCTTAATGTATCTGTGCAATTGGATCTTAGGCTCCGTGGGTTATTGGTTCGGGTTGAACGATGATGTGGCGCGAATGAGCGGGGGCAGGTACACTTCGTTATCGTTGCAAATGATACTGGGTTATATATTTTCTCCCGTTGCCTGGATGATCGGCGTACCGTCTAATGAAATGGTACAGGTAGGACAATTGCTGGGCGAAAAGACCATTCTGAATGAATTCGTCGCCTATATTTCCTTCGGGGAAATGAAGACCTCGGGAGCTATTACTAATCCCAAATCAATACTTATAGCAACTTATGCGCTTTGCGGTTTTGCAAATTTTGCTTCCATCGGCATACAGATAGGAGGTATCAGCCAGCTGGCTCCCAACCAGCGAAAGAACCTGACGGAACTCGGCGTAAAAGCGTTAATAGGAGGAACGATCGCGTGTTTGATGTGTGGATGCATTGCCGGGGCGTTGATATAGGAGGAACCTCCAACCTCCAACAAAAGCTTTCACCCTCCTGCTAATTAATTATATTTGGTTAGACCATTTAACCAACCAACGTCACACTTATGAGAAAAATTCTACTAGCCCTGGCCGGGCTTGCATTTGCTGCTGTACTACAGGCCCAAACCTCAAGACCTATCGAAGTAACGGTTGGACACCTTCAGGGTGTCACTAAGCCAGTGAGAGAACTGGCCGATATGCAGACTCCCCCTCCTACCAACTTCCGGAAATTAATGAGTGAGAAGAATGACGATGAGTCAATGATCAAAGTATATTCTTCTGGTGAAATTCCCGGCGGCGATCCTGTGCTTCAGCGCAGAAAAGGAAATGCCCGTGAAGATGGCATGAACGGCGCCAGTGAATCTACCATTATAAAAAGCTGGGACGGCATCAATGCACCCGGCGTTTCGCCTACCGATCCCTGTCTGGCTGTGGGCCCCAATCACGTAATGCAAATGGTGAACGGAAACATAGGCAGCACCATTGGAGGCTTTTTCAGAATATGGGATAAGAACGGTAATCCTGTTACCGGCCAGATCTTTATGCAAACATTGTCAGGCAAATTAGGCCTGGGCGATTGCATTCCCATTTACGACCGCATGGCAGACAGGTGGGTAATTACAGAAATGCCCAGCCCTAACGTAGCAGCTCCCTGGAGTTTCGTGATCATGACATCCAAGACCAATGATCCTACGGGTCAATGGAACATATACACCTTCAGCGTAGGCAGCGATTTTCCTGACTACCCTAAATATTCACTCTGGTCGAATGCTTACTATGCAACGTCAAACGACTTTCCCAATGCAGGCGCCTATACAAAATCTTCCATTTTCGCTTTTGACAGGGCGAAGCTGCTGGCGGGCGATCCCACAGCAACAATGATCCGTTATTCATTCGCCGATGCCAGCAATAAATTCCTGAGCGTTGGCGCTGCTACCATACAGGCCGGCGTTGCACCAGCTGCAAATGCGCCTGGCATATTCACTTATCTGAACGCAGATGAGTTTACAGCAGATGTAGCTGACGTGGACAGTGTTGGCTTCATTACCGTATTGCCTGATTTCACCACGCCCGCAAATAGCGTGGTAACCAGAACCGCTATGGCAGTAGCTCCTTTTACTGCAAACGTGTGCGCGGCTACCCGTGGTCGTTGTATTCCGCAGCCGGGAACAACAGTGGCGCTGGAGACCATTCAATTCAGGAACATGCACCACATTGTGTACCGCGATTTTGGCACCCACAAAGCGCTGCTCATGAGCACTACGGTAAATGCAGGAGCGGGAATAGCAGGTATCAGGTGGTACGAGTTCAGGAATACCGGCAGCGCCTGGAGTGTTTACCAGCAGGGAACATTTTCACCTGACCTTACGCATCGCTGGATGCCATCCATATCTATTAATGGCAAAGGAGAAATAGCAGTTGCTTACATGGTGAGCAGTGGTACTGTATTTCCCGGTATCCGCTTCGCGGGACGCAAACCAACAGATCCGTTAGGGCAATTGCTCACGTTTGAAGAGACATCAGCTTATGATGGCATCGCTTCGCAAACACAGAACAACAGGTCGGGCGACTATAATGATCTGAGCGTTGACCCCGTTGATGATACTACTTTCTGGTTTACCTCTCAATACTATGGCACGCCGTCTTTATTCGGAGGTTATACTAAGATCATTCGTTTTGATCTGGCAGAACCAAAAGCGCTGGATGCACGCGTATTGCGGATCGTATCACCTCCTGATGGCAATGCGGCCTGTACAAATACCATCACACCAATTGTTGAAGTGAAGAATGCAGGTTTGAATACGCTTACCAGCCTTACATTCAATATCAAAATCGATAACAATCCTGTTACTCAATCCAACTGGACCGGCAGCTTCCCATTCGGTGCAACGCAGCAATTTACGCTGCCTACCATTACAGCGGCCCCGGGCAATCATACACTTACCATTTACACCAGCAATCCCAACGGATCGCCTGATGAAAATCCTATTAATGACACGGCAAAAAGCACATTCACGGTTCTTGCGCCTGTGAACGGGCCGATATTCGAAGGCTTTGAATCAGCCACTTTCCCTGCAAATGGCTGGAGGCTGATCAATGCAAACGCGGGCAGCCTTACCTGGAACCGCACTACGCTTGCCCAGAGATCAGGCGCAGCTTCGGCGTGGATCAATAACTATAATTACACAACAACAGGGCATCTGGATTACATTGTTTCGCCTATTCTGAATACAACGGATGTTGACTCGGTATTTATAGAATTTGAAAGAGCGTATATCCGTTATGGAACAGGCACTACATTCTCCGATACGCTGTTGATACAGGTATCTACCGATTGTGGCAACACGTTCCCCGTAACCGCATGGAAGAAAGGTGGAACTGATCTTGCTACCGTTGCAGGAACGAACACAGGCAACTGGTTCCCTGTGGCTGGAAACTGGAAGAAAGAAAAGATAGACATCAAACCATTCATCGGCAATGCTACCAGTATAACTGTAGCGTTTGTGGGTCAGAACGGATTTGGACAAAACCTTTTCCTGGATGATATTAACCTCAGCACATTTATCCTGCCGAGAAGAGATGCTTTGATCAAGCGCATCATCGATCCGTTCAGCAGGCTCTGCGCAAGAACGTTTACGCCACTGGTTGAACTGGGAAGCCTTGGAAGGGATACGCTGAAAAGTGTGAAGATCGTTTCGCTTACAACGGGAACTTCTTTCACCCAGCGCGATACTACTTTGTGGACGGGCATATTGCTCAATGGCCAAAGCACCAACGTCGCATTGAAACCGGTGACTCTGCCCGCAGGCGGAGCTTATAATTACACAGCTTATACTATTGAGCCCAATGGTTCAACAGATATCGATAATAAGAATGATACAGGAAGAGTTGCAGTTAAAATGTTCGATCCGGTTCCCGCTCCTGTAAGAGAAAGTTTCGAAGCAACTGTGTTCCCTCCGGCTAATTGGGATGTTGCCACAGGCGCATCAGCGCTGTACACATGGCAGAGGACCGGCGCAGCTTCAACACAGGGCACAGCTTCTGCATGGATTCGCAACTATCGCAACACGGCTGTTGGTTCTGTTGACGACCTGTATTCACCGCTTATGCAAACCACGGCTGTTGATTCTACCTTCCTGGTGTTCGACATGGCGCATGTAACGCGCATCTACCCGGGAAGCACCGGTCTGCCGCTGGATACTATGCAGATCCTGGTAACTACCGATTGCGGAAGAACATTCACGAGTGTTTATAAGAAATGGGGCGAAGACCTGCAGAGCATAAGCGATCCAAACTTCCCGCGTGTATATCCCGCCACCGATACCTTAGGATTCAGGCCTGCGCAGCGTGGACATTGGAAAACCGATTCTGTGAACCTTACACAGTTGCTGGGGGCCAATAATAAGTTCCAGGTGGTGTTCAGAAGCATCAATGGAGGCGGAAATAATATCTACCTCGATAATATTAATATGTTAGCTGTAACTTTGCCGGTAAGACTGAAGCAGCAGGGATACATGATAGCGCCTAATCCGTTTACTGGCGGATTCACTATCAGGCATTACCTGCTCCCGGTTGACCTGAGAGGTGTTCAGATCACGAATGCTGCAGGACAGTTGATATGGGAACAGAAATTCAGCGGCAACGCTCAATCTAACATTCCTGTTGACCTGTCGCGTTACGCAAGCGGCATTTATAATGTAAAGATGATCTACACCAATAAGATCATAACAGAAAGAATAGTGAAGCGCTCATGATAAATGAATCCATTGAACAGGTAATTGCAAACGAAAAAGACAATGCATTACAAGCGATAGGTGAGAAAATAATTGCCAGGCAAAGAATCTCAGAACAAGACGGGCTGCTCCTTTTTGAAAGGGGCAGCCTTTCTTTTTTAGGTGCATTGGCCAATCACGTGCGTGAAAGAATGCACGGAGACGTCACCTATTTCAACCGCAACTTTCACATAGAGCCAACCAATGTATGCGTGTTCGCCTGTAAGTTCTGCTCTTATTCCAGGCTGTATGCACACCGTGACGAAGGCTGGGAACTCTCGAAGCAGCAAATGCTCGACATCGTAAAAAGCTACGATGGAAAGCCCGTGACCGAAGTGCATATTGTTGGCGGCGTACATCCAAAGATGAACGTAGAGTTCTTTGCAGAACTGCTGCGTGCAATCAAAGCGCACAGGCCGGATCTGCACATAAAGGGGTTTACTGCGGTGGAGCTGGACTACATGTTCAGAAAAGCAAAACTAAGCATTGAGGAAGGCATGCGCTTTTTGAAAGATGCAGGGCTTGATTCACTGCCTGGCGGAGGCGCAGAGATCTTTCATCCCGAAGTACGCCAGATCATTTCCGATGATAAAGTAGATGGAGATGGATGGCTGGCCATTCATGAAGCTGCGCATAACCTGGGCATGCACAGCAATGCCACGATGCTGTACGGGCATATTGAAAAATACCATCACCGCATCGATCACATGGAAAAACTGCGCCGGTTACAAGACAGGACAGGCGGCTTCAACACTTTTATTCCGTTGAAGTTCCGCAATAAGGATAACGAGATGAGCGATGTTCCCGAATCATCTGTTATAGAAGACATGCGCATGTATGCCATCGCAAGATTGTACATGGACAATTTCCCGCATTTAAAAGCTTATTGGCCCATGTTGGGGCGGCAGAATGCGCAACTTACTCTGGCATTTGGTGTTAACGATATAGATGGAACCATTGACGACTCAACTAAGATCTACTCAATGGCCGGCTCAGAAGAGCAAAAGCCGGAAATGAGCACGGCGCAATTGGTGACGCTTATTA
>JBAVMD010000142.1:0-3400 GCA_049689695.1 Chitinophagaceae bacterium
GAATTATGGCTGGATAAAAACGAGATCGCTTCTTTACCAGAGAATGTTTGCGCGCTTACGGCATTGAAAGTGCTTAGCCTGTATCACAATCAACTGGAAGCATTGCCGGAATGTATCGGGCAACTAACAGCATTAAAAATTTTAAACCTTGGTCATAATAAGCTAACCCATTTGCCGGAGAGCATCGGGCATTTGCATGATTTGTATATGTTCGATGCAGGCCATAATGCAATTGAAAAGCTGCCGCAGACGATCGGTTCATTAAAAGGAATGGCCGGTTTTTTATACCTCAGCAATAATCGTTTGACTTCATTGCCGGATTCCATTGGCGATCTTTCTAATCTTGCTTATCTGAATGTGAGCGACAATCAATTGCAGATGTTGCCGGATGCCATCGGTAATATGCATTCTTTAAAAGAGCTAAGGATATACAACAATCAATTGCAGTCACTGCCAAATGCAATAGCGAAACTTGTTAATCTGCGCGAGCTGCATGTTATGAACAACAGCCTGACTGCTTTGCCAGACACTATCGGACGAATGATTGCGTTGAGAGAATTGCGTTTGAATGATAACAAGCTTGCATCACTGCCAGATGAAATCGGTAACCTGGAAAGCCTTACTCACCTGGATTGCAGGAATAATGAATTAAGCTTTTTACCTGACACCATCGGCTGGCTGCATCAGCTGATGTTTCTTGACCTGAGACGTAACGGTCTCACGCACCTGCCGGATTCTATTATGGATTTACCAAAACTTCAGAAGCTTGATTTGAGATGGAATAAGTTATTAAAAGTACCAGGTTGGATTGATGAGTTGAGGGAGAGGGGATGTGTTGTGTATATGGATTTATAGAAGAAGCACGGATTATTTATTGGTTGCTTAGCAATTGGGTTCGCAGGATTAGAGGATTACACGGATGGTTCAAGTGAGTCGTAACGTAAACGAATGCATCCGTGTAATCCTCTAATCCTTCTTCCAATCCGTGATTTATTTAAACCATCCTTTAATCTTATCAATAAATCCCGGGCTCTTCTTCTTTTTCTTTTCTTCCCCGATCAAAAAACCATATGGCTTCAGCGGCTCCACATGATCGCAGATGATCTTTACCATTCCCAGCATCGGTATCGCCAGCACCATTCCGGGTATTCCCCATACCAGCTCGCCCAGCACAATTACCAGGATGGTGAACAAAGGATTGATGTTCACCTCCGCACCCACTACCAAAGGCTCTAACAGATAGGATTGCAGGAATTGCACTATTCCGTAAGTGATCAATATGCCTATGATCATACTCCCCTGACCGCCCTGGGTAATCGCCATCAGTATAGTGAGTCCCGTGCCGGTGAGATTGCCCACAAAAGGAACTATCTCCAGCAATCCGCAAAGGATCGCAAAAAAGATCGCATTCTTTACTCCAACGATCGAGAAGCCAATGCTGTACATGATCCAGAGACAAAAGATCATCATGCCCAATCCTCCCAAATATTGCTGGGCCACATGCTGTGTGTCGTGTATTATCTTTTGTGCATTGTTCTTTTCAGGCGCAGGCACAAGCTTCAGTATAAATGTTTTTAAATGCCTGCGAAAGTACATGAACAGGAAAATATACACCAGCATCAGCAAAGCATCTACCAGGAAACTCATGATGGAAGCCATGAAGCCTGCCACCACTTTGCCTGCCCCGCCTGAGCCGCCTTCTTTGGAGTTCAGCATTTGCTCCTGCTGCTGGGGACTAATACCCAGATTTTTGGTAATAGCTTGTTTTACCTGCGTGATCATTTGATTCACGCGCTGTTCCATCTGGGTGGCATCGCTGGCGATGTCGCTCACCTGCCATGCTATCAATGCAACAATGCCTGCCACAATGATAAGCAGCAAAAGAATACATATAATGGTTGCAAGCCCGCGCCCCATCCCCCTCTTTTCCATTTTACGGCTCAGCGGTAGAAAAAGCATGGAAAATAAACCCGCAAATGCTATCGGCACCAGGAAGGGTTTGGCAAAATACAATCCGGCAAATACGAGGAAAAAGAAGAATAATACCTGTATTGCCTTTGATAATGGGAATGTTGACATGCAGGGATAACCGAAAAAAATGTGCCACCCACGGAGGAGGGGTTTATTGGTGGTCAGGGAGTCAATTGGGTCAGAAAGTCATTAAGTCATTAGGTCATTGGTCATTAAGCATTGAAACAATGACCTAATGACTTAATGACCCAATGACTTTCTGACCAGCCATAAACTAATCCCCCTCGTTAAACCTTTCCCTAACTTCAGAGTCACACGCTTCACCTCAACTCCTGCTTATGGATAGAAGAGCTTTTCTTACGGCCAGGAAACAGCAGCCTGCTGCGGCTTCCCCAATGCCTCCCCCGCAAACACGCGGCATTCAGTCAGGCCTCAATCCCTATTCAGGCACATGGGGCACTACCCAGGTAGCACACCTGCTGAAGCGAACAATGTTCGGGGCTAAAAAAACCGATATTGATTATTTTAAATCCCGCACGCCCGCCCAGGCAGTAGATGAATTGCTGAACGTTCCCGCTGCCCCGCCATCTCCGCCGGTGAAGAATTACGATAATACCGGAATTGTAACAACCGACCCTGAGTATAATATCCCGCAGGGGCAAACCTGGGTGAACATCAATACCAACGATGGAACAGCCAATAGCAGAAGGATAGCCTCGTTCAAAAGCTGGTGGTATGGCCTGATGGTAAACCAGGAAAGAAATATTCTTGAAAAAATGGTGCTGTTCTGGCACAATCATTTTGCTACGGAAACAAATGATATTGGTCGCGCTATCTGGTGTTACCAGAACAACATTATTCTCCGCCAGTTTGCGCTGGGCAATTTCAAGCAGTTCGTTCGTGCCATTACGTTAGATACGGGGATGCTTCGTTATCTTAACGGTTACCTAAACAGCAACACGGCTCCTGATGAAAATTATGGTCGTGAGCTACAGGAATTGTTCACCGTTGGAAAAGAAAATTCACCCAACTATACTGAAGAAGATGTAATTCAGGCAGCCCGTGTGCTTACAGGCTGGCGCATCGATAACAATACCAATACGTATTTCTTCCAGGCAAACCGGCACGATACCGGCAACAAGCAGTTCTCTTCTTTCTATAACAATAAAATAGTTGTTGGAAAAACCGGCAATACCGGCGGCGACCTTGAACTGGACGATATGCTGAACATGATCTTCAGCAAGCAGCTTGAAGTATCGCGCTTTATCGTAAAAAAATTATACCGCTGGTTCTGTTATTACACCATCGATGCTGCAACAGAAGCGAATGTAATAGAGCCGCTCGCCGCTATTTTCCGCACCAATTGGGAAATTAAACCTGTGCTGGACGTGTTGCTTAAAAGCGAACATTTTTTTGATGCGCTTAACCA
>JBAVMD010000143.1:0-5392 GCA_049689695.1 Chitinophagaceae bacterium
GTGCTGATGTTTTGCAATATCCAGCACATTATTTCTTACCTGCATCAACAATTCTTTAAAACTGCCTGTGCTGTTTACCGCACATACTACGGGAAGCAACTCATTGTAAGTATAAGGCAGCTCACCAAAACTCTTTGAAAAAAGCGGACTTGCAACACCTACACTATTGGCCCCGGTATATTTGTAATGAAGAACATTGTAGGCGGCAACTATATATATGTAAGCCGATAGCTCATTGTTCTTACACAAAGCCATCAGCTTTTTTGCAACCGCTGGTTCTAATGTAAAAGAAAAACTTCTTTTACCATCACATGGCTTACAGGATTCAACCAATGATACAGCCTTATCAGGTGAACTAGTTTCCATGTACTGGATCCAAAAGCTCCTGCTTTTGACAAAATCATTGCTTGTCAACAAAAATTGTTGGTCAATAGATATCTCGCTCATAGCCCTTGGGTTATTACTTTTACCTGGTTGGTCAGTTGGGTTGGGTTCAGGCAAAATCAAACAGGTCTTCCCTGTCGGGAAATATTTCTGTTACACTGGTTTCAGTAACAGTTGAATGATCAAGGTCTGCAATGATTACTGTGGTCTTTTCTATCAGACGCAGTAATGCCTGCTCAAAATGGTCTCTGATCGTATTTATATGGGTTGCGTCAAGTAATTCTTCTTTATAAATGAACTGGATGCTGATCTCAGCGGCCAGCATTACCCGAATGCTCAGCGGGTAGTTGGAAGTCTGTTCCTGCATCCAAATATCACCTACCTGCAATTGCCATTTGCCGGAAGCAACTAGTTGGCTTACAGGATAATTCTGGAACGTCATCATGCTGTCGAACAATTCTCCGGGCAGGCCGGTCCAGTTCTGGATATCAGGCAATGATGCGTACTGGAATTCTCTCGATTGCATCTGCTGTTCTTGCATAGCCTGCATCCATTCCACCACGTTCTGCTGTTCATCAACAACTGCATACAAAGGCAGCGCGTTGATGTACATTCCTATTCTGCGCTCCATGCCGGAAAGATCTTCCGGTCGACCTGCCACCATGATACCATACACCACATCGCGTTTGCCGGTATACCTGAACAACAGGTACGACCATATTGCCTGAACAATTGTATTCAGTGTAAGATGATGTTGCTGCGCATAAGCTTCAAGCCCGGTTTTCAAATCTGTTTGCAACAACAATGAAATCGCATTGAATTCGCTTACGCCGGTTGTGCGCTCCGCAGTGGATGTAATGAAGGGAAGCAGGCTTCCGTGTTTAAGTCCATCAAGATAAGCGCTCCAATATTTTTCTTCGCCCGCTTTATCTCTTTGTTCAGTATAATGAATGTAATCGTGGTATCTATCTTCCTCAACTATTGGCAACGACTTTTTCAATACAAAAGCATCATAAGCCTGAAGGAATTCTTCAATCAAAATAGGAACAGACCAGCCATCGAGTATAAGATGATGGAAAGTCCATATCATCCTGAACTGTCCATCGCCCAATTTGAGCAAAGCAACCCGCATAAGCGGCGCCTCGGTAAAATCAAATCCTTTGCGCAGATCAGAAGCTTCATACTCTTTTATTTTCAACTCCTGCTGCGCTTCGGTAAGGTGACTGTAGTTGAGGATACTCACCGGCATTTCAACGTTTTCATATACCACCTGAACCGGTATCCTGAAATACTGATGATCAAAACCACTTCTGAGTATTGTATGATTTTTCAGCAGATAATTCCAGCTTGCTTTAAAAGCGCTTGTGTTCAACGACTTTATTTCACAATGCACCTGGTGCATATACGCGCCGCCGTTATCATACAAGCTCTGGAACAATATGCCTTTCTGCAAACTGCTTAGTCTGCAGATGTAAGAAAATTTTCTGCCTGATGATAGATGCTGAATGAAATTATCCAGCTCATTGTATTTTATCTCGTGCGAAAGGCCAAAGTCCGAAGGCGTATGCTCAACTCCTGTTTTGGATTGTTGAACACAATGACCGATCAACTCGTCAAGCGCAATTATATACTGCTTTGCCAGACGGGTGATGGTTGCTACTTCAAAATGTTGCCTGCTGTAACTCCATGTTATGGTTAACTCACCACCGGATACAATGCTGTTTATCTCCAGCTTATTGTACCATGCAGTGTCCTCATGCAAAGTATTTCCTGTGGCCTCGCTTGCTGATGTAAACCATTTGCTCTTATTTACCACGTTGTCTGACTGGCCGAGATAGTTGAACACAATATCCCAGGGCTGATTGCCTTGCAACGATGCTTCTTTCCTGATGTATTTTAATACGCCATAACCTATTCCTTTACCAGGTATGGTCCTTATTTGTTCTTTCATGCTCTTCAGCAATTTTCCATTGCTGTTTTCTTCAGGCATTTCGAGCACCACAGGATACAGCGTAGTAAACCAACCCACCGTTCGACTAAGGTCTGACCCACCTAAATCCTCCCTTCCATGTCCTTCTAACCCGATCACCAGTTTATTATTATCATTCCATGCTGATAAGGTTTTTAATAAACCTGCCAGCAGCACGTCGTTGATCTCTGTACGATAAGCCTGTGGCGCTTCCTGCAATAATTCTCGTGTGCGTTCTGCATTGAGGCTGATCGTATGAACGCCCATATCGCTCATGCGCAACTGGCCTTCATATTCTTTCTCCAGTTTCAATGGCTGGTAATGCTGTACCGTTTTACGCCAATGATTTTGCTGGGAAAGCAAACTTTTGCTTTCGCTGTATTGTACAAGCTTGTTATACCATTCGCGATAGGAACTTGTTTTGGCAGGAAGCAAAGCGTTTTTATCTGCAAGCAGCTGCTCAATATCTTCCAGCAGTATTCTCCACGACACGCCATCTATTGCAAGGTGATGAACCACCACCAGCAAACGATTGTGTGTTTCCTGCTCAGGAGTGAGCATTAAAACCATTCTTATCATCAATCCTTTTTCAATATCCAGGCTGCGCTGGTATTTTTCGCCAGCTTCCTGTATTGCAATGGCGAGGTGTTGCGGATCAATGCTACGCAGGTCTTCTACATCCAGCACGCCTTCATAGCTTCCGTAAACCTGCTCCCATTTATTTTCACGCTTGATATAGCTAAACCGAAGGCTGTCGTGTTGCTTCAGCAACCTGGGTATTACAGCCTGCAATTTTTCCGGTGTAATATTTTTATTGATACCTAACAGCACGTCCTGGTTGTAATGCGAGACAACCGCGGATTCATGCTCAAAATACATTTGTTGAATAGGAAGCAATCCACTGTTGCCTGTCAGCACTCCCTGCTCAGCCACAGGATGTACAGCAGATCCCTGCCGTTCATTGATCACTGCAGAGAGCTTTGCAATTGTCTGATGCAGGAACAGGTCGCGGGGATAAAGTTCATAGCCTGATCTCTTCATGCGGCTAACTACCTGTATAGTGATAATAGAATCACCGCCCAGTTCAAAAAAGTTGTCGTCTATTCCAATTGCATCTACGCCCAACAGGTCCTGCCAAACGGCAGCAAGATGTATTTCTATTTGATTACGCGGCGCTGTTGATTTACCTGAAGTGTATAGCGATGAGATGTCGGGAAGCCGCTTCCTGTCTGCCTTACCGCTTGCGTTCAATGGCATGCTTTCCATTTCCACCAGCATGGAAGGGACCATGTAGTCAGGCAAGCGCTGCGACAGATAGTTGATAGCAGCTTGTTTGTCGAAACCATTATCGGCCACCACGTATCCTATTAACCGCTTGTGCCCTTGCTTGTCTTCCCTGGCAACTACAACGGCCTGGCTTATGCGCGGCGCCTGTTGCAGCACAGCTTCTATTTCTCCAAGTTCGATCCTGTATCCCCTGATCTTTACCTGGTCATCTACCCTTCCGAGATATTCAATATTACCATCGGGGAGCCAGCGTGCAAGGTCCCCGGTTTTGTACATCGACGCTGCATTTTTCTGCCAGCGCAACACGGCGTTGCGCGGTGTAACAAATTTTTCCTTTGTTAATTCAGGCAGATTAAGATACCCTCTTGCTACCTGTATGCCAGCTATGTGCAGTTCGCCTACAATACCCTGTGGCAGCAGGTTGCCTGCCTTATCCAATATATGCAATTGCGTGTTCGGCACCGGCTTGCCTATTGGCACTCTTGCCGCCGAAAATTCACGCGGGGCATCCCAATAGCTCACTTCAATGGCTGCTTCTGTAGGTCCGTACAAATTATGCAGGCCTGCTGCCGGAAATTTTTGCCTGAACAATTGTACATGCCTCGGCTTTAACGCCTCTCCGCTGCAGAATACATGCTTTAACCCGGCGCAATCCGCAGCACTTACTTCTTCAAGAAAAGTTTCCAGCATGGATGGAACAAAATGAATAATGGTAATGCCATAATCGTTCACCGCTGTTTTCAGGTACATGCTGTCGCCCTGTTTACCAGGAAGCGCAAACACCAGCTTTGCACCGCATATCAATGGCAGGAACATCTCCCATATCGAAACATCAAAACAAAAAGTAGTTTTCTGAAGCACCACATCTTTTTCTGAAAGTGCATACAGGTCTTTACCCCACAACAAACGGTTTGCAATACCGATGTGTTCATTCATTACACCTTTAGGCCTTCCTGTAGAGCCGGATGTATAAATAACATAAGCAAGTTGATTGCCTTGCAATTTATTCGCGGGTTTAAGCTTTGATTCTTTGTCTATTTCATTCCAATCATCATCCAGCAATATAACGGACGCTCTTTCTATTGAATCAAAGATGGAAGCATGCTTGCGTGTGCTTACGATCATACGCGCACCAGTATCTTCCATCATGTAATCTATCCTTGATTGAGGATACGTAGGATCAATGGGAACATAAGCGCCGCCTGACTTTAAAATGCCTAATATCGCTATCATCATCTCCGGCGAACGTTCCAGGCAAACCGGTACAAGGGTTTCTTCGCTAACACCCTTTGCCTGCAAATAATGCGCAAGCTGGTTGGCGCGTTCATCCAGTTCGCGGTAGCTCAATTGCCTGTTCTCAAATACCACTGCTGTTAAAGATGGCGTTTTACGGGCCTGCTCTTCAAACAGGTCTATGATGGTTTTATTTTTAGGGTAGTCTCTATTCGTATTATTAAATACTTCAAGCAAATGTTTTTCTTCGGCTGCTGTCAACATCTGTATATCGCGAATGGTCGATTGTGCATCCCTAACCACCCACTGCAACAGGTTTTCGTAGTGCGTGAGCAGTTGGCGGATGGTCTGGCTTTTGTACAGGTCGCTGCAATAATTCACAATTATCTGCAACCCTTGCGCTGATTCAGTTACTTCAACACTGAGATCAAATTGTGCAATAGGGTTTCCATGCTTGCGGGCTTCCAATACCACTCCGCCCATATCAACCAAGCCTGAAGCCGGCATATTCTGCAAAGC
>JBAVMD010000144.1:0-2535 GCA_049689695.1 Chitinophagaceae bacterium
AAATCCTGATCCCGATAGCTATCGGGACGCATTCCCCTTGCTTTTATCCCCGGCAATTCACTATTCAAAGGACCTCAAACCCCCAACCTCGAACCTCCAACTTCCCTGCCCCATCCTGTGGATAACATGTTTACCCAAATATCAAATTCTAACGATTTTTCTGTAATTTCATTCAGCTGCTTGCTATAGCTATTAGAAGAATCGCATTCTTCTGATTTATTCATTGAAAATAATTTACCAGCTATGGCAGGCAACCAGGAGTATTACAATACCCCTTCTACCCGGGAGAATTCACCGCCCAGCGAGGGACTTTATCATCCTTCCTTCGAGCACGATTCGTGCGGAATAGGTTTCGTAGCAAACATCAGGGGCAACAAATCGCACCAGGTCATAGCCGATGCTCTAACGGTATTGGAGAACATGGAACACCGTGGCGCCTGCGGCTGTGAGAACAACACAGGCGATGGCGCAGGCATCATGGTGCAAACGCCTCACGAATTTTTCTTTGAAGAATGCCTTAAACTCGGCGTGCACCTCCCCTCCTTTGGCAAATACGGCGTTGCAGTGCTTTTCTTTCCAAAAGACATCAGGCTGCGTGAAGAATGCCGCGACATTTTCAACCGCAGTGCAGAAAAGCTCGGCCTCGAAATCCTTGCCTACCGCAAAGTGCCTGTGAACAGCGATGGCATTGGAGCAACAGCACTATCGGTTGAACCCGAAATGGAACAGGCATTCATTGCCTGCCCCGATCATATTCACCAGCCCGATGAATTCGAGCGCAAATTATTTGTGCTGCGCAATTATGCAACGCACATCATCAAACAAACGGTAAAGAAAGATGCTACCGGGTTTTATGCCGCTTCCATCTCCTACAAAACAGTAGTTTATAAAGGGCAGCTCACCAGCCTGCAGGTGCGCAGCTATTTTCCTGATCTCAGCAGCAAGCGCATGGTATCGGCTTTTGGCCTGGTACACTCGCGTTTTGCAACAAATACCTTTCCTTCCTGGAAGCTGGCGCAGCCATTTCGTTTCATTGCTCATAACGGTGAGATCAATACGCTGCAGGGTAACCTGAACTGGCTTCGCACCAGCGAAAAGGGATTTGTTTCTCCTTACTTCAGCAAGGAAGAAATGGATATGCTTCTTCCCATCATCTCCGAAGGACAATCTGACTCTGCCTGTCTTGATAACATGATCGAACTGCTCACACATACGGGCCGTTCATTGCCACATGTAATGATGATGCTGATCCCCGAAGCATGGGATGGCAACGATCAGATGGACCCTGTGCGTAAAGCATTTTACGAATACCATGCTTCGATGATGGAGCCCTGGGATGGCCCGGCTTCTATTTCTTTTACCGATGGAAAGATCATTGGCGCTACGCTCGACAGAAATGGCCTCCGCCCTTCGCGCTATTGTGTTACACACGATGAACGTGTGATCATGGCATCTGAAACAGGTGTACTTCCTGTTGATCCGGCGCTCATCAAAGAAAAAGGAAGATTGCAGGCAGGCCGCATGTTTGTGGTAGACCTGGAGCAAGGCAGAATTATCAGCGATGAAGAATTAAAGCAAACCATCTGCTCTCAAAAACCTTATGCTGAATGGCTGAATAAATATAAGATCAGGCTGGAAGAATTGCCTGAACCAAGAATAATGTTCACGCACCTCGAGCACGACCAGGTTTTCAAATACCAGCAAGCATCTGGTTATTCAACGGAAGACCTCGAGACCATCATTGCCCCTATGGCATTGGATGCAAAGGAACCTATTGGCTCCATGGGCAGCGATGTGCCGCTTGCAGTGCTGAGCACGCAGCCGCAACACCTGAGCAGTTACTTCAAGCAATTGTTTGCGCAGGTGACCAATCCGCCCATCGATCCTATTCGCGAGCGCATGGTGATGTCGCTGGCTACTTTTGTAGGTAACATCGGCAATCTGTTGATTGAAAATCCGCTTGCCTGTCATACCGTTGCGCTCAAACATCCCATTCTCAACAATCATGAACTGGAAAAATTACGAAGCATCGATACGGGCATCTTCCAGGCAAAAACATTACAAACTTATTTCAGGGCCGACGGTCAGCCCGGTTCTATGAAGAAAGGGCTTGAAAGATTGTGCCGCTATGCAGAAGATGCGGTAAACGATGGCTTTGAAGTATTGATACTTTGCGACCGGGCATTGGATTCTGATCACGCATCTATTCCATCGCTGCTGGCAACTGCTGCAGTGCATCATCATCTTATCCGCAAAGGCATGCGCGGACAGGTAGGCCTTGTTGTTGAAGCCGGGGACGTATGGGAAGTGCATCACTTCGCGTGCCTTATCGGGTATGGCGCAACTGCCATTAATCCATACCTGGCGCTTTCTACTATTCGTGATATGAAAGAGATGGGCAGGTTGCAAACTGATCTTCCGGAAGAGCAGTTGAAAAAGAATTACATCAAAGCGGTGAACGATGGATTGCTGAAAGTGTTTTCCAAGATGGGCATCTCCACACTGCAATCTTACCTGGGCGCGCAGATCTTCGAG
>JBAVMD010000145.1:0-24549 GCA_049689695.1 Chitinophagaceae bacterium
TCTTCCAATCCGTGCTCCTGTATTATAATCCTAACATTAAATCCCTTTTAACACCATCCACATCAAAACTAATTTTATATTAGATCACCATTTCACATTCAAAATTGTGAAGGTCCTTTATGGACGGTTATCGAAGTCGGCTTCTCTTCATTCCTCTTTTATCTTTTATTCTTTTTTCTTCTTCCTGCAGCGATAAACCCGCTGAGGTTAGTAAAGGTTTTTACGCCTGGAGAACATCTGATCCGGAACACCAGGAACGCAAGTTCCTTAAAAAGCAAGGCGTTCAAAAGCTTTATAAACGGCTGCTCGATGTTGACTGGGGTGGTTTGCAAGGCCCTGTACCTGTTGCTGAAACCAGCATGTACGGCGTAAATTATGCGCTACACATTTACGATTCTGTTGATATTGAGATCATACCTGTAATATTCATTACCAATAAAACTTTTGAAAAAATAGATTCAGCCGGTATCCTGTTGCTGGCAAAACGCCTGGTAAGACGTTGCTTTCCTGCTTACGACTCCATTGACAAGGTTTATGAAGAACAAACCTACGAATGGGGAGACCGTCATCCACTTCAAATTAAAGAGATACAGTTCGATTGTGACTGGACAGTTAAAACAGCTCCGAAATATTTCAGTTTTCTAAACGAAGTAAAAAAGCTTCTTCCATCAAACAGTATAAAAATATCGGCCACCATACGTCTTCATCAATACAAATATGTTTCTAAAACAGGTGTTCCGCCGGTTGATCGTGGCATGCTCATGATGTATAATATCAGCGACCCTAAAAAGTATAGCCCTGTCAATTCTATTTTCGATAAGAAAGAAGCAGCAGCCTATTTTACATCGAATAAAAAATATCCTTTGCCGCTGGATATTACTTTGCCTGCCTGGCAGTGGTGCATTATTTTCCGAAATGGAAAATTCTACCAGGTTGAGAACGGCTTAACGGAAGATGATCTTCGCAAGGCTTCGTTTTTAAAACCAACAGGAAATCATTTCTATGCAGTTACAAAAGATACCGTGTATCGTGAACTTTTCCTCAGGCCCGGCGATGAAATAAAAGCAGAAGCTGTAGATGAAGCATCGCTTGCAGCGGCAGCAAAGCTGGCACGTTCTGCTGTGAACTCAGATAAATTTACCGTGAGCTTTTTTGAACTTACTTATAAAGACATCCAACAATACTCAGATGAGACCTTTGATAAGCTGTATAGCTCTTTTCGTTAGCCTGATAGCAGTAATGATACCAAAACAGGCAGCAAGGGCCTGCGGTTTCTGGGTGTTTCCCGGAGAGTACAGGTTCTGGTTGCTGCAGCCAGACCTTACCAATCAATATGATCTTACTCCATTTTATTTTGCTTCGAACTATTTGTACAAGGGCGATATGTGGGCGGCCAGGGAAACCTATTTTGATCAGAATATTGAAGAATGGTTCATAGAAACCAAGGGTAAGGTGCGCAGGGACCAGATAGACAGTTTGTTGTATTATACCGATCCGCAGTATTTTGCTGACAACCCAAAACAGCTTGCGAAAGAAAATAGCTTTATGCGCTTTTTGATGCAGCCTTCGCAAAAAGAGTTGTATCGCTACATGGCGCTCAGTAAAAAAGTTGAACAGATAGCTGCCAATCCTGACCCCTGGGGTGATAATCCTGGCCCCAACAAATATGTACGGCCTGTGATTGAGGAAGCGCTCAGGTTACGCAATGAAACGCGTTCTGATTTCCTGAAGCTCCGAACTGCTTTTCAGCTAACACGATTATACCGTTATGATCAACCGGAAATGGTTAAACCGGTTTATGAAAAATGGATAGAGCCTGTAAAAACAAAAAGCTGGATCAAATCGGCAGCGCTTTATCAAAGAGCGCACACTGCAAAAAGGCTTGAGTTTGATTATTTTTTGTCGAAAGTGTTTGACCGTGGTGATTACAACCGCACTCCCTGCCTTGTTTTTTTCAACAGCAATAAGCTTGACAGCATTCTGCATTTCGCAAAAAACCAGCATGAACGAAATGTCTTATATGCAATGAGAGCATTTAATTATACCGGCAGGTCGCTTGATTTTATAAAAAACATTTATCAAACAGAACCGGAATATAAAGAGTTGCCTTTTCTTTTGCTGAGAGAGATCAACAAGGTGGAAGATTGGCTGCTTACCAATAAGGTCACCGATTTTGGCCACCCGGCTGTATACGGCGAAGGCTACTGGGACGGGTATAGCTACATGGAGCATGCATCCACTAATTACGCCAATGATGTGGCGTATGCAAAAGCACTATATCGGTTGCTGTTAAAAATGATAAGCAATGAAAAAACAAAACAAAAAGCGCTGTTACACTTATACAGCGCACACATTTGCCTGCTGCTGAACGATGCTTCCTGTTCTCAAAACCACTTAGAAGCAGCTGCTGCCTTGCAACCTGCGGAACGCAATGTAAAAACGCAGCTACGCATCAACACGTACCTTCTTAAACTGGAAAAAGGATTTGATGCAGATACAGAGCATGAGTTCATGTCTTTGATCAATACTTCTGCTGCTGCAATAGGTGTATATGATCCTGAGATCATGAAAAATCAACTGATTCTTTATACCGCACGCAAGCTGATAAAAAAAGGTTACAAGGCAAAAGGCCTGATGCTCTTGAGCAGAACCAACCGTGCATTGGGCGAGCTGCCTATCAGCGATTATAAAAGGGTTTACCAGGAAATTGAAGAACATGCGGCGCCGGCAGATTATGATGAAATGATAAGAATACTGGCAAAGAAAAACAAGACAGGCTTTGAAAGGTTTGTTAGTAAAATCCCATTTGAATCACCCTACCAGGATACTGAAAATGATGCTCAATATAAGTGGGGCCGCAATAAGCTGCTTGATTGCAAAGCAAGCTGGTACCTGCGCCAACGCATGCCTAAAGAAGCCCTTGCAGTTTTAAAACAGATACCAGATAGTTTCTGGAAAGCATATCCCTATAGCGATCATATTACCGGCAATGCTTTTTTCCTGAACGTATACAAAAGCTATGCTGCCACGCCTGAGGATAAACGAACAATGAACAAGAAAGAAATTGTGAAAGAAATGCTGCAACTGGAAGAACTGGCAAAAACCAATAGCGCAAAGGCTGCTGAATGCTATTTTCAATTGGCAAACGCATGGTATAACATGAGTTACTACGGCAAACACTGGCTCATGGTAAAACAGTGGTGGTCCAGTAAGGAACTGCCGGATTATCCAAAGGAGAAAGGCACCTCATCCCCATTTTTCGAGGATTATTATCAATGCCGCACGGCAAAAGCTTATTATACAAAAGCTCTTACTGCTTCAAAAGATAAAAAACTGAAAGCGCTTAGCTATTATATGATACAGCAATGCGAAAGTAAAAAACGCTTTTATAATGATGTACTGACTAAGGAATATGCTGACTGGCGGGATTTTACACTACAGTTGAAACCCAAAAAAGAACTCAAAAAAAATGGCATCGACGCGGATTACTACGAGCAGATAGTGAATGAATGTGAAACTTATCAGAGTTTTATAAAACAATATAACAGAAAACTGTAAGGCACAAGGTGCAAGGCACAAGTAAACAAGGCACAAGGTACAAGCAAGGTTCAAGAAATAAGCTATTAAGGAACCTCTTGTGCCTTGTTACTTGTACCTTGTGCCTTATATTTTATACACAGGAGTCTTTATGTCATGATAAAACAAAAATGCCCAACCCTCTGATTCTCCCTGCTGCAGCCATTGCTGCCTTAGCTGCATGGCCAGCTTTCCATTGTAATCGTACTTCGCGGCAAATTTGTGTTTCATCTGGTGCAATTGCGGTGCATCATCGGCGCCAAAAAAGATCTTTTCGCCGGCATCTGCAATCCAGAATACCTGGTGGTTTGGACTGTGTGCGCCGGTTACTTCATATTTGATGTATCCATCCAGTACGCCATTGCCATCGAGCAACACAACTTGCGGTGAATTTTTCAGAGATTCCAACTCTTCCGTTATAAAAGATGGAAACCCTTTCTCGAAGGCAAACTCCAGCTCTTTTTTCTGCAGGTAATATTTTGCGTTGGGAAAGCTCAGCGCCGTATTTCCGCTTGTGCTGATGCCACCCGCATGATCTTTGTGCAGGTGCGACACCAATACTTTCGTTACCTCGCCGGGATTGATGCCCGCATTCATGAGATTGCGGTGTAATTGCATGACGCCATCGGTTTCAAAGCCAAGGCCTGTATCGAGCAATAAAACATCTTCGGAAGTGATCACCACAAAAGGCTGTACTTCTACCAGCAGGCTGCCTGCAGGCCTTTTCTTCAGATCGTCCTTGTCTTCATCAAATGGAACGAAGAGCTTGGTTTTATCTATGGTGAAAGAACCTTCGGAAAGAGGAATTATTTTCATTTTGGATAACACGAATTTAGGACACGAATTTCACGAATTAATTCGTGTTATCTTAAAACCATTTGCCTGTCGGCATCCAATCTTATCAAAATAAACAAAAGTACTGTGAACGTGATCAAAGAAGTACCTCCATAACTTATAAAAGGAAGCGGTATACCAATCACGGGTGCAAGCCCGATGGTCATGCAGATATTAATAGCGATGTGAAAGAAGAATACTGAAGCCACCCCATAAGCATAACACCGGCTGAATACGCTTCGTTGCCGCTCAGCTACGGTCACTATCCGCAAAAGCAGTACGAGATAAACACCCAGGAATACGATGCTGCCCACAAATCCGAAACCCTCTCCTATCGTACAGAAAATAAAATCAGTCCTTTGTTCAGGCACAAAATCATAACGCGTTTGCGTACCCTTCAATAAGCCCTTTCCGATGATGCCACCGCTGCCGATGGCAATTTTACTTTGCTTCACATTGTAGTCGCCATCATCTTTTGGAGGCGGAGCCGCATCGGTCAATGCATTGTCGTTTTTAGGAACATAGTCCTTTCCGATTGCTGCGTAAATACGCTTTACCTGGTACGGTTCAAATACATGCTCGAATACATAAGGCACTGCAAAGCGCTGTACACCTACGCAAAATATCCATAGCCCAAGAATTACAAACAGCACTCTTCTGCGCCTTCGTATCTGTCGTCGCATAAAATAAATAGCCAGGCCGGCCGTGGCTGTAAGTATGATGGCCAGCGTATTGGGTTCTATTACCAGGGTTGCCACAACCAGCACCGCCAGTGAAAAACCAAAGACGAGGTAAACAGGTGGAAGACCTTCACGGAACATCACAATGAAAAAGGAAAAATACACCAGCGCCAATCCTGTTTCATCCTGCTGCAAGGTGATCAATGCAGGAAGGATGGCGATACCAATGGCAATCATGTGAGAACGCGACTTCAAAAAATCAGTATCCACTCTCGACAAATACTTTGCAAGCGCAAGGTTTACAAACACCTTGCACAGCTCTGCAGGCTGCAATTGAAAACTTCCGAAACGAATGATAGATTTAGTGCCCTTGATTGCAGTGTGAAAGGGGAACACCAACAACAACAGCAGTAAGCCGAACACGTACCATAGATTGGCTGTTGCCGTAAAGAATTTACTGTCTGTAAGCAGGATAAAAACACCCAGGATGGCGCCGATAATAAAATACAATGCCTGCCGGCTGTAATCGGTCTTTAATGAAATAAATCCCTGTATAACGTTCTGAAATCCGCTCACACCTTCTTTTTCCTGGTAAGTAGCCGCAAATATGCTGATGATGCCAATGAGACAAAGTATGATGTACATCCACACAAGGCTCCAGTCTATCCCTTTTGATATTGCGGGGTTTCTCTGATTCATTATAAACGTTATGCGCTTATTGGTTTGATGTATTTCTTTTCGATAATAGCTTCTTTCAGCATCGTGAACTTTTTGTCTGGCTTGGGTGGCGTTGTATCCTGTTTTGCAGGCGCCCCACCTTTTCTCAGGTATTTTTTATAATTGGTGCTGTCTTTTGTAAGACCGGCCCAATATGCTGCACGCGCTGAATCTGCCTTGTATTGCTCTCTCTCCAAAAAAGCGGGCATCAGGTTGGCAGAAGCAATGCGCTCCACTTCTTTTACCCGCTCGGGACGCAAAGTATCGTTCAGGTATTTTTCCATCATCAGCGAAGCGATTGGCGCAGCCCAGGTAGAACCGAAGCCCGCATTCTCCACCACCACTGCAATGGCGATCTTAGGATTTTCTCTTGGTGCAAAACAAACGAACACGGAGTTATCTTTCAACTGCACACGACGTCCATCCAGTATCCTGAAGTTTTCTGCCGTGCCTGTTTTTGCACAGATATTAATTCCGGGAATACGCGCTGCCTGCGCCGTGCCATGCTCAACCACATCCTGCATGCCAAGTATTACTTCTTCATAATCTGCATCGGGTATGCGTGTAAGCACTGAATGTTTTTGACGGAATTTGCGAAGCAAGGTATCCTCCTCAGTTTCATTATCGAACTTTTCTACAAAATGCGGTATGTAGTAATAACCTTTATTGGCAACAATGCACATGGCATTTGCTAACTGCATAGGTGTGGCAAGCATCATATCCTGCCCGATGCCCAGTGTAAGATTGGTGCATGAGTTCCATGCATTGCGGTAAACGCGGTTATATACTGATGTATCCGGAATATTTCCTTTGTCTTCACTCGGCAGGTCAACACCAAGCCGGTTGCCCAACCCGAAGTTGTTATTATATTCTCTCCAGTGCGCATAACCATTCTTAACGCCCCTGAATTCAGGATTGTCTACTGTAAGCCTGTACACATGCGCATAGTAAGAGTTACAGGAATTGGCGATGGATAAGCGAAGGTTCGATGCGTGGCCCGCATTCTTGTGCGTGCAGGCAGGTTTGCCATGCCCGCATGCGTAGTAACGCCCGGTGCAAGGGTATCCAAACGATGGACTGATGATGCCATCGTTCAACGCTATCAAAGCACCCAGTGGTTTATAAGCCGAACCGGGAGGATAAAGTCCTTTGATGGCGCGGTTAAGCAATGGGCCCGATACGTCAAGCACCATGCGCTGGTAATTTTTTTGTTTTTCAGGGCCGGTAAGATCGTTTGGATTATAACCGGGGCCAGAGCACATGGCTATCACTCCACCGGTTTTAGGATCGAGCGCCACCACAGCCCCTACTTTATTGGTCATTAGCTTTTCTGCAAGCTGCTGCACTTCCACATCTATGTAAGTACGCAAATTTCTTCCTGCCTCGGCAGCTGTATCATACTGTCCGTTCTCGTACCTGCCTACCAGGCGGTTCTTATTGTCCCTGATCATGTATTGCACGCCACGCCGTCCCATGAGCACAGATTCATAATATTGTTCAAGCCCGCTACGTCCTACGTAGTCACCCAGTTGATAGAAGTAATTAGAACGGCGCAGTATGGCGGAATCTACTTCGCCTACATAACCCATAATATGTGCCGCAGCATTAAAAGGATAAACACGAACGGGCCTGTCCTGCAGGTAAAAGCCTTTGTACTTCCAGAGATTTTCTTCGAGCCTTGCATGCAGTATGGGCGGCAGCAGATCTTCGAAAATAGAAGGACGCACCCTGGTGTTCTTGATAATTGCGGTAATGATGCGGTGACGGAATTCGGCGGTATCTATTTCCATCATGCGGCAAAACTCAAGTGTATCCAGGTTCTTAACTTCAGAAGGGATCACCAACAGGTCGTACAGCACAGTATTGTCCAGAATGGCCTTGCCTTTCCGATCGTAAATAATACCGCGTGTGGGATAGATCCTTTTAGGGAACAAAGCATTTTCTCTTGCAAGCTGCTGGTATTTTCCTGAGATCACCTGTAAATTGAAAAGCTGCAGCACGATCACGATGAACATGCCGATAAATATCAAACGTATAATAGTGCTCCTGCTCTGGTTAAAAACCGACATAGGTCAAGGGTGATTACAAATTGCGGATGAAATAAAACGTATGGATGTATTTGTTAGTGCCGGAATAACTGCAAATTTAGTATAACAATTTGTCAAACCTCATGCAGTGTTGGTCCTGAATCTTTCCTTTCTTACAAACAGCATTTCTGTAAGCAGCACCAGTAACAGGCTGATGCCCGTTGAAGCCAGCACTTTCATAATGAAATACCAGAAAGAGCCTACCTGCAACCACTCCAGGAAAACAAGATAGCTGTGATGCAGCAATGTAAGTACAAGCACCAGCGTAAAATATGGCGCCCATCCCATGCTTCGGATAGAAGGCGAAGCGTAGTTCTGCTCCGTCCCTTGCTGCGGTATCAGAAGGTTTACCAGGAACGGCCTTACATAAGCTATCAACGTGCAGGCTGCAGCATGGAGGCCGGGCGTGTCAAGGAAATAATCCAGCGCAAGCCCGCATGAAAAGCCGGCAAGCGTAAGCCAGCCACGTTTTGTATTGAAAGGAAGCCAGATGATGAACAGGTAATACAAATAAGGCGTTATGAACTTGTGCAGGAAAGGCACGCGCTGCAGCACCAATGCCTGAATGAGCACGAAGAAAATGAAACGGAAGATATGCTTGACCAGATCACTCATTGAATTTTTCTTGTAGCCTCCTCTAACTGTTTTTGCTCTTCGCGCTGCAGGTTCTCCACCACGTATACGTACTGAAGACTGAAGAAATTGGTTGCGGGCTTCAACCGCAGCGTATAAAAATTCGTGCTTTTATCTTCGATGATGTCCTGAACGGTACCCACCAGCAACCCGCGCGGAAAGCGGTCTGAATAACTGGTGACGATGCTGTCTCCGGGCACGATCTTGGCGCTCTTGGGAATATCTATCAGCGTTAAATACATTGGTGTATTGCCGTCCCACTGAACTGTTCCGGTTTCGCCTGATTTTTTGAGCGAAGCGCGCATGCGGCTTTGCCGGTGCAACAGGCTCATTACCGTAGCGTAATTGGCGCTGGTATTTACTACGGTGCCTACCACGCCGCTTGAGCTGATGACGCCCATATCTCTTCTGATACCCTGGTTCTCGCCGCGGTGAATGGTGATGTAATTGTTCTGGGTGCTGGTAGCATTATTAGATACCCTTGCTTCGCGGGTAACAAATTTGCGCAGCTGGTTAAGCGTATCTACGCGAATAGTGTCCATGACCATCCTGGCTGATGTATCAGGCGATTCAAAGCTGGTGCTTAGCAGGTTGCGCAACCGGGCATTTTCGCGCGCCAGCGAATCATTGGTTTTTTTCAGCTGAAAATAATATTCGATGTTGTTGGCCTTGTCGTAGATGCTGCCTGTTAATTCCTTGGCAACACCGGTAAAAGCAGCTTCGTGAAATTTGTTGTACCGGAACAACATGGAAAGCGCTATGATCTGCAACACCAGGAAGAAGAGAAAGTTGAGATACCGTCTGATGAAGAGAAAAATGTTACGCATACTGGTTAAAGGCACAAGGTACAAGAAGCAAGGTACAAGGAAGTTCAACTTGTCGCCTTGTACCTTGTGTCTTGTACCTTGTTAAAATTTATCTCATTACAAAAGGATACCTGTCATAGTTCTTCAAAGCCAGGCCCGTTCCGCGAACCACGCTTTTCAGCGGATCGTCTGCCACATGCACCGGAAGCTTTATCTTCTGGCTCAGGCGTTTGTCTAATCCCCTGAGCAAAGCTCCTCCGCCGGTGAGGTATAAACCACGGCGGTAAATATCGGCGGCCAGTTCCGGCGGCGTGCTTTCCAATGCTTTCAGAATGGCTTCTTCTATTTTGAATATACTTTTATCCAGTGCTTCAGCAATCTCCTGGTAACTCACCATGATCTGCTTGGGGATACCTGTAACCAGGTCGCGGCCATTAACCGGGATGTCTTCCGGAGGCGTATCCAGATCTTTCATGGCTGCGCCGATGTTGATCTTTATCTGCTCGGCGGTACGTTCACCAATCAATAAGCTGTGATAACGGCGAAGGGCTTCCATGATGTCGGCGGTAAATTCATCGCCGGCTATACGAATGCTCTGGTCGCACACGATACCTGCCAGGGCTATCACGGTAATACCGGTAGTTCCACCGCCAATGTCGATGATCATGTTGCCCACCGGCTCTTCAACATCGATGCCGATACCCAGTGCAGCTGCCATAGGCTCATGCAGAAGGTAAACTTCTTTAGCGCCGGCCTGTTCTGCGCTGTCGCGCACCGCACGCTTTTCTACTTCGGTAATGCTGCTGGGAATACAGATCATCATGCGCCAGCTGGGAGGGAACAAAGGCTTTTTGGGATAGATCATTTTGATGAGCTCACGGATCATCAGCTCCGCCGCGTTGAAATCGGCAATTACACCATCCTTTAAAGGTCGAACCGTACGAATGCTCTCATGCGTTTTTTCATGCATCATCAATGCACGTTTGCCTACCGCAATAACATTTTTCGGGTTGTTTCTGTCGAGCGCTACAATACTTGGTTCATTAACTACGATCTCTTCGTTGTGTATGATGAGGGTATTGGCGGTTCCGAGGTCAATGGCAATGTCCTGCGTAAACCAATTGAATAATCCCATGAGTCGGTATTAGATTTTTATGCTTGCAAAGTTGATGCAAATAAACGGAAATAACAAAGTCAAACCCTTGCCTGAACAGTATTTTTTCAATAACCACAAATCACTCTGTTAATAGCTTGTGAAGCGAAGGACGAAGTCATTTGGTAAATAGTCATTCAGTCATTGGCTATTGGTCATTCGGTCATTGGTCATTGAGTCATTGAGTCATTGCTCATGTGAATATCAAATGTCAATGTCAGATCTTCATTTTATTTTTCACATTGACCTAATGACTCATTGACTTAATGACCATTTCAACGTACAATTTCCGGTTATGGTATGTCTATGCTTACATTTACCTGCATGAAGATCATCACGCGTACAGTATGGATACTTTCCATCGTGAGCATGTTTGCTGACGTGGCAAGTGAAATGCTTTATCCCGTGATACCGGTATACCTGAAAGAGATCGGATTTTCCATACTGCTCATTGGCTTGCTGGAAGGCATAGCAGAATTTGTGGTAGGATTGAGCAAGGGTTATTTTGGAAAGTTGTCTGACGAAAAAGGGGCAAGACTGCCTTTTGTAAGGCTGGGCTATTTTCTGAGCGCCTGTTCAAAGCCAATGATGGGCCTGCTAACTAACGTGGGATGGATTTTCTTTGCAAGAACAACAGACAGGCTGGGCAAAGGTTTGCGCACTGCAGCGAGGGATGCAGTACTCTCGGAAGAAGCCACTCCCGCCACCAAGGCAAGAGTATTTGGGTTTCACCGGTCCTGGGATACGATAGGCGCTATTACCGGTCCGTTGCTGGCATTGCTGTTCCTGCAGTATTTTCCAAATCAATACAAAACGCTTTTCTTCATTGCGTTCATTCCGGGCCTCATTTCTGTATTGCTGCTCTTTTTACTGAAAGAAAAGCGGGTTGCTCCGGCAACAGCAGAAAAAAGTGGCTTCTTCGCTTTTTTCTCTTATTGGAAAATAGCGCCTGCAACTTACCGGCAACTGATCCCAGGATTGTTGTTGTTCGCGCTCTTCAACAGCTCCGATGTATTCCTGCTGCTACGCACACGCGAGATCACGGGCAGCGACGAAACCACCATTATGGCTTATGTTTTTTACAACCTGGTGTATGCGCTTGCGGCTTATCCCGCAGGGATATTGGCCGATAAATTCGGTCTTCGCAGAACTTTCATCACCGGGTTGTTCTTGTTTGCGTTGACTTACGCAGGCTTTGCTGTGGTGAAAGAGCCCTGGATGGTTTTTGGATTGTTTTTCCTATATGGTTTGTATGCCGCAGCAACGGAAGGAGTAATAAAAGCATGGATCACCAACCTGGCACACAGCAGCAATACTGCTACAGCTATCGGATTTTATACTTCCTGGCAGAGCATCTGCAGCCTGCTGGCGAGCATCATTGCCGGATTTTTATGGGCGCAATTCGGGCCGGTGGCAGCGTTTGCTGCTCCGGCTGTGGTTTGTTTGGTAGTGATAGTTTATTTAAGAACACGAATTTTAAGCACGAATTACACGAATTAAGAACTAATTAATTCGTGTAATTCGTGCTTAAAATTCGTGTTTATCTCTAACGAAGTTGACTTGCCTGTACGCTCCACTCTGCAATCTTCTGTCCCTTCAACCCGATAAATTCAACTTTCAACACTCTTTCGCGCGGACCGCCTGTGACAGATACGCGGGAGTAATTCTGTTCTTCTACCAGGGTGCCGGGCATTCTGGCAGGATTGTTCAATTCCTTGTCCCTTACTTTGCTAACGCCGGAGGTGAACGGTGAAGAGGTTACATCATATAAAGGATAAGTTCCTGCGCGGTCGTACCGTATTACTTCACTGTGATGGCGATCGCCCGTAAAGAATAAAACGCCGGTGATCTTTTCGCGTGAAAGAAAATCCATCAGCTCCGTAAATTCTACAGGATAATCCTGCAGGCAGTCGTAGGGTGAGGCAGGATTAAGTGTCTGGCTGCCGGTTACAATGATCTTAAACGTGGCCAGGCTGTTTCTCAAGGCATTCTTGAGCCAGTCCATCTGTTCCGGCCCCCACATTCTTTTTTCAGGATTTGGCTTGTTATCGATGGTGGGCGACATATTATCGTTGCTGCGGAACCAGCGGTCGTCCATCAGGAAAAAATCTACATCGCTTTGAGCGAATTTGGTATAAATGCCCTGGCCATTCTGCCCGAAGCTGGGATTGGGCCAGTAGCTTTTAAAGATATTCCTTGCCTGTTCTTTAAAGATGAAGCTTTTATCTGCATCGTTAATGCCATAGTCATGATCGTCCCAGATGGCATAATGCGGCATGGCTTTCAGGAGGTTTTGAAGCACGGGAAGGCTTCTGTCGTGGCTGGCCCGGTAGTTCATGCCCCAGGGGCTTCCATAATCCACTTCGCGGTAATACCAGTTGTCGCCCAGCCATAAAGTAAATGCAGCTTTTTCCTTGGCCATACTTTCAAATATGCTGGAATCGCCGCCATAAGGAGTCGCAAGGGTTTTGGGATTGATGATCTCGTTGTGCATCCTGTCAACCTTTGGTTCATTGAAATAGGCACAACTGCCGGTGAGGAAGGTGAAATCAGGAAAATTCTTTCGGTATTGCCAGAGATCTGTTGTAGTGAACTGGCCACTTTTTTTGGAAACCTGGTTTTGGGCGCGGGCTTCAATATCGTATGTGTAAGAGGTGTTGAAGTCGAGGCCATTGAGCTCGAAAGTAACCGGGTTGAAATCTTCCCCGAGCTTGCCTTTGTAAGTGAGGGTTTTGCCGGTTTCCTTACCGCCAGCCTTGCGGTAGGTGATGGTTACTTTATCAGTTTGGGAATTCACTTCGCACCAGACCTTAGCAGTGCGTAACTCTACAGCGCCAATCATTGGCCCTGATACAAAGGCTGTTTTAACCTGGGCGAAAGCTGTAATCAGCAGCAGGGATGCAAGGAGCAGGAGAGCACTTCTTTTCATATCGGGCCTGTTTAGAGGCCGCAAGGTATAAAAAGAAGTAAATCGAACCCGGCCGGGTCAATATTAATAATTTAAGCCCGGCGGGTTGTAAAGTTTATTACCGGATCATCCGGCCACATTTGGCTTTACCGTTAGCGGCTTCGTATGTGCTGATGTAACGATTGCAGGAGGCTAATAACATTACCAGTGCAACAAGCGCGAGGAGCTTTTTCATAAAGGGCCGTGATGTTGATTAGGTAAAGTTTTCCTTATAGTGGTACGAATAGAACGGCAATATAGCAGCAATATTTTGACCTTGCAAGTGTTTGGGCGTTAAAGATTTTTACGATAGGAGATTTACGAAGCTAACGGGCGGGGATATTCGTTTTAATAGCGGCAGCAAAAAAAATCCGCCCATAGAAATGGGCGGAAGAGTCTATGAATAACCGTCCTAAAAGAGTTAAGCCTGTGGGCGTTAGAGGAGACGTCAAATGCTGCGTCGGACCGGGCGTCGGACGTGGGTTAGCTGCAACCTAAACTGTTGCCGCAATTCAAACATTTATAACAGGTGCCGCTTCTGATGGTGATGTGGCCGCATACATTACAGGCCGGCGCATCGCTTTGCATATTGCGCGCTGCAGCATTTACCACATCCATAGTGGTTTCAGCTTTTGCAGGCACTTTCTGCGTTTTCGGATGCACATGTCCGTTGGACTTCGGCGCAACTACGCGCACATCGCTCAGTTCAGGCATTTTTTTTTCGTACTCCAGAGAAGTGGGAATATCATCCCAGTCATCTGTACCGGTGTTCATCAATTCAGGCTTGTCAAGCACATGCACCAGGTCTGTTCTGCCTAAATATTCGTAAGCAAGCGCACGGAAAATAAAGTCAACAATAGAAGTAGTGCTCTTGATGTTCGGATGATCTACCATACCGGCCGGCTCAAAGCGCGTGAACACGAACTTCTCTACAAATTCTTCTAATGGCACGCCGTATTGCAGACCAATGGAAATAGCAATCGCAAAACAGTTCAACATGCTGCGCATGGTAGCGCCTTCTTTAGACATGTCAATGAAGATCTCTCCTACTGTTTGATCATCATACTCACCGGTACGCAGGAAGATCACCTGTCCGTTGATCTTTGCTTTCTGCGTATAACCGCGACGTTTAGCAGGCAGCGTTCTCTTCTCAACAATCTTTGCCACCATCCGCTTCAGGTCTGTATTGGGAGAAGCCTGAACACGCTTCTGCACTTCTTCCAGCAACTCTTCTATAGTAAGCTTGCTCATATCCACCATGGCGGAATCAGACGAAACTTCCATCTGCGCTGATGCAGGCAGTGCTTCCTCTTGTGCCTTGTCACTTGTCTCTTGTACCTTCTTCTTCTTATCACTCTTATTGCTCAATGGCTGGCTAAGCTTTGAACCATCACGGTACAAGGCATTCGCTTTTAAACCTAACTGCCAGCTGAGGTGATAGCAATCAGCAATTTCTTCTACTGTTGCTTCGTGCGGCAGGTTAATGGTTTTGGAAATTGCACCGCTGATAAAAGGTTGCACAGCGCCCATCATGCGGATGTGGCCATTGGCATGAATGAAACGCTCACCTTTCTTGCCGCATTTATTAGCGCAATCAAATACAGAGAGGTGCTCATCTTTCAGGAAGGGTGCACCTTCAATTGTCATTGTACCGCAAACGTAATCGTTCGCGGCTTCCATTTCTTCGTCTGTAAAGCCTAATGCTTCCAGCAGGCTCCACTCGAAATTAAAATATTGCTCAGGCGTGAATCCCAGACGTTGCAGGCACTCTTCTCCAAGCGCGTAAACATTGAATACGAATCCGATCTCAAAGGCGGAAGCTACGGCTGTGTCTAACTTTTTAATTTCTTCGGCAATGAATCCTTTTTCGCTCAGGCTCTGGTGGTTCACATAAGGTGCGCCGGCAAATGTGCCTGCACCAACAGCATACTTCACAATAGCCTCGCCCTCACGGTCAGTATAACCAAGATTTTTTAAGGCCGAAGGAACAGATTGATTGATGATCTTGAAATAACCGCCGCCGGATAATTTTTTGAATTTTACAAGGGCAAAATCAGGTTCAACACCTGTAGTATCGCAATCCATTACCAAGCCGATTGTACCTGTAGGCGCTATCACGGTTGTCTGTGCGTTGCGGTAACCAAATTTTTCACCCAGTTCCACTGCATCATTCCATGCCTTGCCTGCTGCCTTCAACAGATAGTCAGGGCAATATTTTGCCTTGATGCCCTGTGGCTTAATGCCGAGGCCTTCATACTCATCTGCATCAAAGGCCGCACGGCGGTGATTGCGCATAACACGCAGCATGTCTTCCCTATTCTCTTCATACTTATCAAAAGCGCCTAATACGCCGGCCATTTCAGCGGATGTTTTATAAGAAATACCGGTCATGATGGCCGATAAAGCTCCTCCGATACCTCTTGCTTCTTCGCTGTCGTAAGCAATGCCGCTTACCATGAGCATGGTGCCAAGGTTAGCGTAGCCTAAGCCAAGTGTGCGATAATCGTAGCTGAGTTGGGCAACTTCTTTACTCGGGAATTGCGCCATGGTAACAGAGATCTCCAATACAACGGTCCAGAGGCGGCACACATACTCAAATCCTTCAACGTCGAACACGTTTGTGCCGGCATTGTAGAATTTCATAAGGTTGGCCGATGCCAGGTTACAGGCTGTGTTGTCGAGGAACATGTACTCGGAACATGGGTTAGAGGCCCGGATGCGTCCACCTTTGGGGCACGTATGCCATTCATTAATGGTGGTATCGTATTGGGTACCCGGGTCTGCACAACGCCATGCCGCATAAGCGATCTGGTTCCATAGCTGACGGGCAGGAACTTTCTTCATCACCCGGCCGTCCATGCGGGCTTTGAGTTCCCAGTCCTCGTTGTTTTCCAGTTTTTCAAAAAACTCGTTAGGTATGCGTACTGAGTTGTTAGAATTTTGTCCGCTCACGGTGCGGTAAGCTTCGCCTTCGTAATCGCTGGGATAGCCGGCAGCTATCAGTGCAGCTACTTTCTTCTCTTCCTCCATTTTCCAGTTCACGAAGCCTTCGATCTCCGGGTGGTCCAGGTCGAGACAAACCATTTTAGCCGCCCTGCGGGTAGTGCCGCCTGACTTGATAGCGCCCGCTGCGCGGTCACCGATCTTAAGAAAGCTCATCAGTCCTGATGAAGTTCCGCCTCCGCTGAGCTTCTCACCCTCTCCGCGGATATCGGAGAAGTTGGTGCCTACACCGGAACCATATTTGAATATCCTGGCTTCACGAACCCAGAGGTCCATAATGCCGCCTTCGTTCACCAGGTCATCGTCAACACTCAGTATAAAACAAGCATGCGGCTGAGGACGCTCGTAAGCAGAAGTTGATTTTTTCAGTTTGGCATCTGCGGGATCAACATAATAATGGCCCTGGGGCTTTCCTTTAATGCCATAGCTTTCATACAAACCTGTATTGAACCATTGCGGACTGTTGGGAACGCACATCTGGTTCAGAATAGAATAAACGAGCTCTTCATAGAAGATCTGCGCATCCTGCTCAGATTTAAAATAATTGTAGCGCTCGCCCCACACTCTCCAGCAGTTGGCCATGCGATGGGCTACCTGCCTGGCAGAAGTTTCGCGACCCAATGAACCATCGGTCTGAGGAACACCAGCTTTCCTGAAATATTTTTGTGCGAGAATGTCGGTAGCAATCTGGCTCCAATGCTCAGGTACTTCAACATTGGTCATTTCAAATACCACTTCGCCGCTGGGATTGCGGATAACAGAAGTACGATAATCGTATTTGAACTGGTCAAATACCTGCACGTCGTCACGGGTATAGCGACGTTGAAATTGCAAGCCGTTAGATTGCTTCTTTGACATAACAGAAAAGATTATTTAATTGTTTGGATTTTTTGAAGACGTGAAAACGAAAATATTTTTCATTTTGAATATTCTAGTTTTAGAATATCCACACCCTGTGTACATCCAAGATTATAATATGTTAAAAACATTTGAAACATAATGTGGGCTTACGTTTCATAAGTAGAATCTTTTTAAACGAAATACTGTAGCGCTTGTTTCACTTTTGAAACACAGTTTATTCACAATGGCATGATCCCTTCCTAAAAAAAATTGCTTGGCACTGCAATTTTATCTAACCTTGCTCAATAATTAATGTTCAGAATATTAATTTAGCTAAAACAAAAAAGCCTCAGACAAGTCGGAGGCTTTTAGTGGAGGCCGAGGGAATCGAACCCTAAGTCCCGAGTGTCAAATCCAGGATTGGAACCTTTCCTTAACGACCCCCACTTAGGAAACCATCACCTGTTACGAGGTCGGTGGTTTTCTTGTTCTATAGGGACGAATATCAAGATTGTTTTGAAACAATAACTATTAGGATATACACAGGTGGTGGATAATTGATGTTAAAACTGCTACTTCCGTGATCACTATTCACATGTGTGGATTTTGCTCTTACTTGTAAAAAAGCATTAGCTGGATATAAAAAAACTCTTAAAATACAGGCATCCGTCTTATACCTAAACCTTTGTGTCTTTGCGTGAAATACCGCATTTTTGCAAAAGCGCAATAATCTAAGAATGCAGAACAGGGTCTATCACTCATTAACGGAACGAAAAGCCAATGGCCAGAAATCATTTGCCGTACTTGTGGATCCCGACAAGGTGAATCCCGGCATGATAGACGAACTGAGTGAGCTGGCTACTTCTGCCAAAGTAGACTATCTGCTGGTTGGCGGCAGCCTGGTGATCAGCAATCACCTGGATGAAGTGGTGCAGCAATTCAAGCGCAATTGCAAAATCCCCATCATCCTTTTTCCCGGAAGCCCATCCCAGGTATCGAAATACGCCGATGCTCTCCTGTATCTTTCACTGATCTCGGGCCGCAATCCTGAGTTGCTCATCGGACAGCACGTGATCTCAGCTCCTTTTGTAAAGCAGAGCGGACTGGAGATCATTTCCACCGGCTACATGGTGGTTGACGGGGGCGCTCCCACCACGGTTTCTTACATCAGCAACGCCACTCCTCTTCCTGCAGATAAAAACGAAATTGCCATGTGCACTGCCATGGCCGGCGAAATGCTCGGCATGAAGCTCATTTACATGGATGCAGGCAGCGGCGCAAAAAAGTCGATCACGGAGAACATGATCCGTGTGGTCTCGCAAAACGTATCAGTTCCCTTAGTAGTAGGCGGCGGGATAACTGATCCTGAAAAAGCCTACCGCAACTGCAAGTCCGGCGCCGATGTAGTAGTAGTTGGCAACGCCATCGAAAAAGATTCTTCGCTTATTAAAGAGATGGCAGCGGCTATACATTCGATTAGGGTAACGATATAATAAATCAGTTTAAAGTTTCGGGTTTAAGGTTTCAGGTTCTTCTCAGTGAGCCTATGGAGAATAGTTTTCAGGCTATTTGGGAAATTTTCACCGCGAAGAACCCGAAACCCGAAACTTTAAACCCGAAACCTTCTGGCTCACATCTTGCTCACAAACTTTTATGTTCCGCATTTACATTCTTTTGTTTTTTGTGATCCTTATTTCTCCTGGTTGTTTCACCCGTTGGGTAATGTCTGACAAAGAAGTCAGGCAGCATTATGCAAACAAGGCGGTGAAGCCTGTATTCTTCACTATACAAAATGATTCGGTTGAATTGTTCTGCGCCACAGCAGGACATGATACTTTGCCGCCCTTGCTACTGATACATGGCGCGCCGGGAGGATGGTTCAGTAACATCGGCATACTTGACGATCCCCAATTGCAGCAACGCTACCACATCATTGCCATTGACCGCCCCGGTTACCACAGATCGAAATATCGCAACAGAAAGCGTGCACTCACTTCTATCGAGCTGCAGGCCATCGCTATTCACGAAGCAATGCGGCTGAACAGGTCAGGCCGCAAAGGCGTAGTGTACGGGAATTCCTATGGCGCTCCCATCGCATTGAAAATGGCAGCACGTTATCCTGATGAATTTTATCACCTGATACTTACTGCCGGAGCATTGGACCCTGATAATGAAAAATTCTGGTGGTTCCATCGCTACTCGCGAGGATTGTTCGTGAGGCTTACCATGCCCAGGTTCATCAATACCGCAACCGACGAAAAGTTTTCCCATGCTGAAGAGTTGAAGCAGTTGCAGGCAGACTGGAACAGGCTTCAGACTTCTGTAACTGTTTTGCAGGGAACCGTAGACCATATTGTGCCTGTCACCAATTTTGAATTTGCGCGGCAACAGTTGCAGAACAAGCAGGCAGAATTTATTCTTATCGAAGGCGCGGGACATCTCATCCGGCGCTCGCATCCGCAGGTGATTAAGGATGTGTTGATGAAGCATGCGGGGAAGCTATAAGCTGCGAGCTGCGAGCTCTAAGCTCTCAGCTCGCAGCTTCTTTCCCCTCTGTTAATTTTTAAAATAAATCGCCCCATAGTCAGAAAAAATGGTTTTTTTTGTACCGTTAAACTTTTTAATCAAAAGCTCATCTTAACTGAGATGTCAAAAAACCTGACCATATCAATCGCTCTTGCTGCACCTGCAGCAAACAGGCGTTGGGTTTTTGTTCCGGATGCTTCCGGGATTTTTCCATTCCGCCCGATTCCCTTTTGGGTGCGACGTTGATACCCCTGACCATAGTGTCCGCAGTTCGGAGCTATGAACTTTCCGCCGGGGCGGTAATTCATAATCACACAGTGGCATCACCATTGTAATCCTTACATCTTAGTACAGATACAAAAATGCAGACTCAACAATTCCAAATACTCGTAGCCAACGAATCGCATCTGAGCTTTGCCCAGATCATCTGCGATGAAATGGCTGCTTCAGCCGCAGCACGCGGAACAGGCATCGCCAAAAGAAGCCCTGAATACATCCAGCAGAAAATGCGGGAAGGCAAGGCGGTGATCGCTTTCAGCCACGATGGCTTCTGGGCAGGCTTCTGCTACATCGAAACATGGAGCCATGGCGGATACGTAGCCAATTCAGGATTGATAGTAGCGCCGGCTTACCGCAAAGGCGGACTTGCACGCGCCATCAAGAAAAAGATCTTCGAGCTGAGCCGTCAGACATTTCCCGAAGCGAAAATATTCGGTCTTACCACAGGCCTTGCCGTTATGAAGATCAACAGTGAGCTTGGCTATGAACCGGTGACTTATTCTGAGCTTACGCAGGACGAAGCTTTCTGGGCAGGCTGTAAAAGTTGTGTGAACTACGACATCCTCATGAGCAAGGAGCGCAAGAACTGTTTGTGCACAGGCATGCTGTACGATCCCAAAGATCATTACGAGCCTGCGGAAACAAAAGATTTCTTCGAGAAGAAATCGAAGGTGCTGGAAAGATTGCTGCGCATCAAGCAAGGACTGCTCAATGTGCTGGTGAAGAAAGACAAGGACAAGGATAAAGAGAAGGAAAGCAAAACAAGCATTAAACCGAAATCCATTCTGCAATTGTTCTTCAACCTGTAAAAGCACTATACTCTGATGAATAAAAAAGTTGTATTAGGTTTCAGCGGCGGGCTGGACACTTCTTATTGCGTGAAATACCTGTCAGAAGAAATGGGTTACGAGGTGCACAGCATCATCGTGAACACGGGTGGATTTACCGAGGAAGAAATGATCCAGGTAGAAGCGCATGCTTACAAGCTGGGTGTAAAATCGCACACAGCTGTGAACGCCGTAAAAAGCTATTACGACAGCATTCTGAAATATCTCGTGTACGGCAACGTACTCAAAAATAATACCTATCCTTTAAGCGTAAGCGCAGAGCGTTTGAGCCAGGCGCTGCACATTGCAGATCACGTAAAGCAACTGCAGGCCGATGCAGTTGCGCACGGAAGCACGGGAGCAGGCAACGACCAGGTACGTTTTGATATGATCTTTCACATCATGATACCCGGCGTTGAGATCATTACTCCTATCCGCGATCTGAAGCTGAGCCGTGAACAAGAGATAGCCTATCTTAAAGACAAGGGCGTTGAAATGAATTTCGACAAGGCGATGTACTCCATCAACAAAGGGTTATGGGGCACCAGCGTGGGCGGAAAAGAAACGCTTTCTTCAAAAGGCATGTTGCCGGAAGAAGCATGGCCCACGCAGGTGACAAGATCAGACAGCCAGGAACTAAAGTTGCATTTTGAAAAAGGAGAATTGAAGAGGGTCGATGACAAAAAATTCGATCACCCCTCGGAAGCCATTCAGCACCTGCAAAGCATTGCCGGACCGTTTGGCATCGGGCGCGATGTGCATGTTGGCGATACCATTATCGGTATCAAAGGCCGTGTTGGTTTTGAAGCTGCAGCTCCGATGGTGATATTGAAAGCGCACCATGCACTTGAAAAACACGTGCTCACAAAATGGCAACTGAACTGGAAAGACCAGCTGGCACAATTTTATGGCAACTGGTTGCATGAGGGACAGATACTTGACCCGGTGATGCGTGATATTGAATCGTTCCTCGAAACAACGCAACGCAATGTGACCGGCGATGTATTTGTTCAATTGATGCCTTACCGTTTCCAGGTTACAGGCATCGAATCAGCCTACGATCTCATGAGCAGCAAGTTTGGAAAATACGGGGAAATGAATACCGGCTGGAGCGGAGACGATGTGCGCGGCTTCAGTAAAATATTCGGCAATCAAACCATGATCTATCACCAGGTAAAAGCTTCAGCAAATGCCGGCCATTAAAGTTGGAATAGTAGGCGGAGCAGGATATACCGGCGGTGAATTGATTAGGGTACTGATCAACCATCCGCAGGCTGAGATCGTTTTCATTCACAGCAACAGCAATGCAGGCAAGGCCGTGCATAAAGTGCATGCAGACCTCATTGGCGAAACCGATCTTCAGTTTACACAAGAGCTGCGGGATGACATCGATGTGCTCTTCCTTTGTGTTGGCCATGGCGAAGCAAAGAAATTTCTTATTGATAATGTAATAGGTCAACACGTTAAACTGATCGATCTCTCGCAGGATTTCAGGTTGGCCGAAACTGCAGACAGGGATGGTGAAACGCCATCACTCATCAACAGGCATTTTGTTTACGGTTTGCCAGAATTGAACCGTGAAAATATCCGCAGCGCTCATAACATTGCCAATCCCGGTTGCTTTGCCACCGGCATACAATTGGGATTACTTCCATTGGCAAAAGAAGGGCTGCTTGAAAATGTTTACACTACAGGCATTACCGGTTCTACCGGTGCCGGCCAGGGCTTTAATGCCACCTCGCATTTTAGCTGGCGCGCCAATAATGTGCAGGCTTATAAAACACTCGCGCACCAGCACCTGAACGAGATACATGAGTCCATTCACCAGTTGCAGTCGTCGTTCCCGGTTACACCGGCTGGCAGCAACAGTAAGATGGGTTTGAATTTCATTCCCTGGCGGGGCGATTTCACCAGGGGAATTTTCATCAGCTCGCAGATCGACTGCGATATGAACCAGCAGGAACTGAATGAGCTTTATGAAAATTATTACCATGATCATCCATTCACTGTCATGAGCAGGGAACCTATTTTCCTGAAACAGGTAGTGAACACTAATAAATGCGTGATACAGCTGGAAAAAGTAGGCACCAAACTGGTGGTACATTCAGCTATTGATAACCTGCTCAAAGGCGCCAGCGGACAAGCTGTTCAGAACATGAACCTGTTGTTTGGCCTGGATGAATGCGCAGGACTTAACCTTAAAGCAAACTTTTTTTAATAATCTCCGTTGCAGAGCGGGGCAAACTATCAGCATGAAATTATTTGACGTATATCCTATTAACGATATTACTATCACCAAAGCACAGGGGTCTTATGTGTGGGATGAAAACGGCGTACAATATCTCGACATGTACGGCGGGCACGCAGTTATCAGCATAGGACACGGCCATCCACATTGGATGAGACGCATAGAAGAGCAGCTGCACAAGATCGCGTTCTACTCAAACTCTATCCGCATCCCCATTCAGCAGGAGCTGGCAGACAAGCTGGCAAAAGTGAGCGGTAAGGAAGATTACCAGCTTTTCCTTTGCAACAGCGGGGCAGAAGCAACTGAAAACGCATTGAAGCTGGCTTCGTTCCATAATGGCAGAAAAAAAGTAGTTGCTTTCAGCAAATCTTTTCATGGCAGAACTTCACTGGCGGTAGCGGTAACAGACAACCCTGCGATTGTGGCGCCTGTGAATGAAACAGAGAATGTTATTTTCCTTCCTTTCAATGATGAAGCTGCGCTGGAAGAATGTTTTAATAAGAACGGGAAACAAATTTCATCCGTGATCGTGGAAGGCATACAAGGTGTGGGTGGCATACAAGTGGCAAGTGCAAGTTTCCTGCAAAAGATCAGGCAACTGTGCGATAAATACAAAGCGATTTACGTTGCAGACAGCGTACAGTGCGGATACGGAAGAACGGGCCAGTTCTTTTCGCATGACCATGCAGGTGTGAATGCCGATATTTACACCATGGCTAAAGGAATGGGCAATGGCTTTCCTGTTGCAGGCATTCTCATTGCGCCGCATATTCAACCAAAGCATGGCATGCTGGGAACTACTTTTGGCGGTAATCATCTTGCATGCGCGGCTGCCTTGGCTGTGCTTGAGGTGATAGATGATGAAAACCTGATAGACCAGGCCAAGCAGAGAGGCATGTATTTGATGAACAGGCTGAAGAAGATTGAAGGCATCAGTAATATAAGAGGTCGTGGTTTGATGATAGGCTTCGATGTACCGGAAGAATTGAAGGGCCTTCGCCAGAACCTATTGTTCAGGCAGAATGTTTTCACGGGCGAATCGAAACCGAATGTGATCCGCCTGCTGCCATCACTTGCAATTACAAGAAAGCAGGTAGATGAATTTTTGGAAGCATTGCAGGAAGAGATCAATGAATTGAAACAGGAGCAGCCTGCTGAAGTGACCAACGAGGGTTGATTATTCGAACATATATTTCACGCAAAGGAAGACGCAGAGGCGCAAAGAGGCTTCACCTTTTTTAATCACAAAGTCTCCTGATGTGGAAAAGGCGAAGCCTCTCTCCGCGTCTTCGCGTCTTCCTTTGCGCCTTTGCGTGAAACAAAACACTTCATATAATTGAAAAACTTCATTTCCGTTCACGATGTTTCAGACATCAATGCCATTGCTCAACAG
>JBAVMD010000146.1:0-6597 GCA_049689695.1 Chitinophagaceae bacterium
CTAATGTGTCGCAGAGGGGTGCTTATGCTATAATCGAAGATAAAAAGGGAAACATCTGGACTACTGGTGAAGTGAATCCGAAGGTCTGGGCACTTTCACGTTATGATGCAAAGTCCTTGTACGATAAAATGCCTACTGTAACAGAAATTAAGTCAGGAGGAAGAATGGAATTTTTGGGGATACTGGAAGCTAACGATGGAAGTATTTGGTTTGGATCTGCAGGACCTCAAAGTGGGGTGCATCGTTATGATGGAAAGACCATCACGCACTTTAAAAGTAAAGAGGGTCAGCAATAATGTGTATAGCTGAGCATTTTTAGATGGCTTTCCTGGTCTCCGCCTGGCTGCGCGACGCGTTAACGAAAGATTTTCAGTAAATTTAGGCATCATCCCATGTAAGCCTCAAGCCTTTTCCGGATTCACTCACACCAACTGCGAACTATGACACGCTATTCTGTTTTGTATTGTTGCGCGATTTGTATGTTGATCATCTCCTGCAATTCGGCAAACACTGCACCCTCTTCTGAAGCAATTGAAGCCATCAATCTTAAAAAAGGCGATATTATTCGTTGCGGGCCCGGCAGCGGGGAATTCGGGTCGGTAGATTTCTTAGTGTCGGCTTCGCCGGAAGTAAAAAAAGAATTTGATCAGGCTGTTGCCATGCTTCATTCTTTTGAATATGAAGAAGCAGAGAAAGCGTTTGCCAAAGTGATCAAAGACGATCCCTCGTGCGCAATGGCTTATTGGGGAGTTGCTATGAGTAATTTTCATCCGCTCTGGAGCCTGCCCAATGAAGAAGAACTTAACGAAGGTTCAAAAGCAGTTGAGGTAGCGCGTTCCATCAGCAATAAAACTGCACGCGAGGCTGGTTACGTAGAAGCCATCGGGCAGTTCTACGATAATTTTAAAACGCTATCGCACAAAGAACGTGGCCTTAAATATGAAAAGGCAATGCACGATATTTATACTACTTATCCTTCCGATAAAGAAGCTGCCATCTTTTATGCTCTTGCACTCAACAGTACTGCAGACCCTGCAGACAAGTCGTACGCCAATCAAAGAAAGGCCTACGAGATCCTGAATAAATTGCATAACGATGAGCCCAATCACCCCGGCATCGTTCATTACATCATTCATAATTATGATAACCCCGAGTTGGCAAATATTGCGCTTCCGGCAGCCAGAAAATATGCATCGATCGCGCCGGCTTCTGCACATGCCCAGCACATGCCTTCGCATATATTTATCAGGCTGGGACTTTGGGATGAATCGATCAAATCAAACCTTGCTTCTATTTCCTCTGCTAAATGCTATGCTGAAAGCGCAGGCATCAAAGGCAGTTGGGATGAGGAGCTTCACGGTTTGGATTACCTGGTGTATGGTTACCTGCAGATGGGCAATAATGATCTTGCAGCCGCGCAGTTAAGTTATTTAAGAAGCATACAAAAAGTATCTGCGGATAATTTTAAAGTAGCCTATGCTTATGCCGCCATTCCTGCACGTTTTGCACTCGAGAACAGGTTATGGAAAGATGCAGCAAAGCTGGAATTTTTGCCTGCTTCATTTCCATGGGATAAATTCCCCTGGCAAAAAGCCATCATTCATTTTGCACGGATGATGGGCATGGTGCATACCAATGATATTGCGGGAGCTGCCAAAGAGCTGGACAATCTCAAAGCGCTTCGCACAGAACTGCTGAACCAGAAAGATGATTACAAGGCAAAGCAGATCGAAGTGCAAATGAAGAGCGGGGAGGCATGGATGGAATTAAAGAAAGGAAACAATGCAAAGGCCATTGAGTTGATGACGCAGGCTGCCAACCTGGAAGATGCAACGGAAAAGCATCCCGTTACACCTGGTGAAGTTTTGCCTGCACGTGAAATGCTGGCCGATATGTGGCTCGCTTTAAAAGAACCGGTAAAAGCCCTGGAAGAATATGAAGCCGATATGAAAAGGCATCCCAACAGGTTCAATGGATTGTATGGCGCCGGACTTGCAGCAGAGCGCTCAGGCAATATTCAGAAAGCTGAAACCTATTATTCCAAACTGTCTGAAATTGCAGATGCCAAAGCAAAAAGGGCCGAGCTGGACGCTGCACGTGTATTTTTGAAAAGCCCGCACGCAAAATTGTAAACAATCAACAGCGATCATTTTTTCAATACTTCAAGCGCTTTTTCCATTACTGCGTCTTTGCCGGACAGTAAGCCGGCCAGGGTTCTTTTAACTTCTATGTCTGGCTTCACCCCGTATCCTACAAAATCTCTTCCGTCTGGATAAGTATCGCGTTTGGTACAGATTCTTGCCGATCCACCGCCGGGCAATTTAAGTTGCAATGGTTGCCCGGTACTGCCATAGCTTCTTTCGCCAATGGTAACCACTCTTTCTTTGAGCCCGTCCAGCACGATCAGGAAATCTTCTGCTGCAGACGCGGTTGAATTGCTCATCAATACCACTAAAGGCGCTTTGATTTTTGGCGCAGTAACATCATTAACGAATATAGACGCGGCCTCACTATGCCAGTAATCGCGGTGCGCGATCCTGTAAGATTTTATAAACCATTCTTTTTCTTCGGCAGACATGGTTGCAGTGTCTTTCAGGTCTTTGATATAATATCCCCAGGCCTTATATGATGCAATATGAGAGGGCGTTCGCCATGCTGAACCAATAAGTTGTTTTTTGTCGGTAAAATATTTTAAGATATCAACGCCTACATCCGTATTGCCGCCGCCGTTATACCGCAGATCGATAATAACTCCTTTGGCATTATAAATTGCGGGAAGATTTTGTTTAAACTTAGAAACAACGCTGGTGTCGCCGAATGTATTGATCTGTATGTAAGCGATCTTTCCCGGCAGTTCCTCGTAATAAAAATTACCAGGTTTAGAACTGAGATAAGGATATGCCCATTTCTGGTTGCCGGCAGTAAGCCGTGTTGAATACGCAACCATTTTTCCTTTGGGTGTTTTGAGCTGCAGGTTCAGTATATGTGAGGTGTCAGGAACGGCGTACATTTTGCGCATGGCAGTGTTGTAAAGCTGATGTGTAGCCGAAGCAGCAACATAAGGGAGTACTTGTGTGTTCAGGTAATCGCGGATAGGCATATCATTCACGGAAATTACTTCGGAGCCCAATGGAACTTTTGCTGAATCCTGTACAATTACGTTTGTTACGATCACCTTATCTTCCCTGTATTCAAAGATCATTTGTGTATTGGTAGAACCTTTGGAGAGAAAAGGCGGGTAAACATTGGTATGGCCGTCCTTCAGCAGCGCGCAGAACTTTTCCAGCACGCGGTAATACTCATAAGTATTTTTTGTTTTCAATACCTGCGGAATGAAGGCTTGGTAGGCGCTGTCCCAGTTGATATTGCTTTTATCGAAGTAAGCGAAATTGTACGATGCCTCCTTCCAGAAAAGTGAAAGCCCGAACAGTTTTTCTGTATCTGTGAGGTTGCTGGTGGTATCCAGCTGCGCGGTGAGGGTTCGGCTGCAGAAAAGCAGGAGCGTGAAAATGACGGCGTATTTCATCGGCTAAAATTAATATTAACTGCTCAAAGCTCAACACTACGTATGAGAAGATATACTTAGTCCCTTTTTTCAGCAACAATGCACAGTGACTCTGCTTTATAAAATTGTTTGTCAAACAATACATCCGGTTCATTTTGTGACTTCCCGGCATGTACAAAATGAAGGTGGTTAGGCTCCAGCATGCTTATCCATTCATCTTGTGTATAAATATTAAAGCCATACTTTGCAAATGGCATTTGAAGCATGCTTTCACTTGTGCGGATGGAAGTATAAAATTTTCCTCCAGGCTTTAATACCCGGTAAATTTCTTTTAAATGATCAGCGGGTTGTTCCCAGAAGTAAATTACATTGATGCAGAAAATTTTATCAAAACTATTATCGCCAAACGGGATTTTGTTACTGCTTCCTAACTGCAAATTTAATTTTCCTTCGGTCAGCGGTGATGGGTTATTACCTGAAGCTACTTTTACCATCTCAGGAGAAAAGTCGAGCCCTGATATTTTCAGGTTGTTTGCAGTGGAAAATATCTTGTCAAAAAACTTACCATTTCCAAAACCAATCTCTAAAACTGATTCGTTGTCAATCAGCTTCATTTCTTTAATAGTGAAATCATAAAGGAAGCTGTTTGTTTTATTCATTTCGTTTCCAACCTTTCCTGCTAAAATCCCACTTGGCTTGCGTAATTGTCTTGCAATTGTTTTGTTGAGAAAATTTTTAATGAAATTTAGTTTCATATTCATCTTTTTACTTTATACTATTTTGTTCCAAACACCGCTCCAATCAGTAAGCTTACAAAGCCGGTTATGCTGGCAATTTGCCGGTATTGAAAAATAGTAAGCCATTGTTCTCTGAAAGTTGACCAGTTTGCAGGAACATTATCTACACGCCAGGTGTTGATTACATCGTTGATGGGTAAATTACCTTTTAAAGTGAGCATAATTTCAGCTATCAGTGCAATCAACGCAATTGTTGCTGAAATGAATACCAGGCTGTTGGGCGTTTTAGCCGCTACAATTACAAGTAGCAGATTTGCAAGTAATGCTGTATAAATAACATATTTAAAGCTGGCCCTCATACTGGCATCGGTCAGCTTTCTTATTTCGGTATATGAATTAGCGCCCAGGTTAAGCTGCACCTGCTTTAATGATAGTATGTACATAAAGGCTTGGCTTGCAATCATTGCGTAGGCTAATAATGTAATGGTAAAAATGATTTTAGTGGCCATAGTTAATTATTTTTCTGATTATAAATCTTGATTTCTTTTTTTAATAAATATAACACCTACTACCACAAGCCAGAACAACCAGAGGGTGCTACCGATAAAGCCAGCCATATCCCATACAGGAAAGCCTTTAATTACCGTAGCAAATAATTCGGCCTGTGCAAGCAGATAAATAGCAGCGCTGATGATGCCAAGCCAGTTCACCCATTTTGGCATTGTTTTTAATCCGGCAAATGAAATCGTCATCATCACTGTCCAGGCAATGGTAAAAAGCTGTCCTAAGTGCTCGCCCAGTATCACGCCGCCAAACTGGTGAATGGTTTTAAATGAAGCAATGGCGGCGATTTTTGTTGCTTCGTCTGTTGCATGTACAAACGTATCAGCCAGCACCGGTACAACAAAAGTCCATCTTAGCAGACCAATTATCTGAACAATTAAACCAATCACACCAATTGTTGTAGCCATCCGCACCAATGGTGCTTTGTTCTCAAATTTTTGACCTATCATAATATAGGCAGGTAATAGAGGAAGACCGGTCACCGCAAATGCAAACCATGTCCATACCAGGGAATTCCCGCCCTGGTAAAATTTGGTAAGAATGGTTCCGGTGTCTCGCCTTAAAATATCAGGGTACTCAAAAATTATAGTTAAAATAGTGTAAGGAATGAGTAATGCAATAGCGCCTGTAATTAGTAAGCCTCCGATTGCTTTGTTATTACCTTTCATTTTACTTTGCATTGCTTTATTGTTATTTGATAATGCAAAGCTCAAAATTCCCGGCTTGTTTCTGCTGTTTTTTCGTACCGTTGTTCGGCGGTTAATACAATCAGGTCGTGGCGGCTTGCATCAATTCCACAGATAGTTGCTTCCAGTAAACCGGTATAAAAGTCTTTGAAGGCAGGGATTTCATTCACCAACATTTTGAGGTTGGTTTTACTTATGATACTGATGCTGCCATCCACAAGCGCTTTTACATTTTCAAGGGCAGGTCTTTCACTGATAAAACTCAGTACCGAAGCAAAAAAGGTGCTTTCGATGGATATATAAGTGGTTCTTTCTTCCCCATCTTTTATCACATAGTATTGAAACATGCCGCTTTCTACAAAGCCAATATACCTGCTGGTTTTGCCCTCTTCAACAATGAAATCATTTTTTTTGAATGACTGTAACTCAAAAGCATTTAATATTTTTCCCAGGTCATCACCAGCAAAACCAATGGTTTCAAAATACTTTTTTACTTTTTGCATAAATTATGTTTACCTCTGAGGTCTGGAGGTGGAAATTTATCCGTAATACTCATATAACTGTAAAATACTCGAATTCGGGATTTTCAACGCAGTAAAAATAAAACCGGCCCGGAAGTAGCCGCCATTCTAAATCACATATCTTTAGTAACTCCTCAAACTCATTTATTTAACCCAAAGCCGTTAGAGATGAAGCTAACTTCATTCACAGCCGCTATTGCCTGTTTGCTTCTTATAGCCTGTAACAGTTACGAGCAGCCGCAGGACACCGTAAAAACCAAAATCGATTCTTTGGCCAATGCTTTTCTTTCTGATTCGCTAACAGCAAGTATTGTGGTTGGTATTTATCGCGAGGGGAGTACTGTTCCTGAAATATTTTCTTATGGCGTTATGGACAAAACAACCAATAAAAAGCCTGACAGTCTTACCATATACAAATTAGGTTCCGTTGGTAAAACTTTTACGGCAACCACACTCGCATGGTATGCGGTAAACAGGGGAGTCCGGCTTAATAATACTATTGATAATGTCTTACCCGGTCAAAAGCTTCCGTTCTGGACCTCGGGTACTGGCGGTGACACTACAAAGATCTCATTGCTTAACCT
>JBAVMD010000147.1:0-3025 GCA_049689695.1 Chitinophagaceae bacterium
GTTTTGAGTTACAGCGTTCGGCCGACGGAAGGAATTTCAGCAGCCTTTCTTTCATTGCTACCAAAGCATTGCAGGGCAACAGCAATACACAACTGCAATACAATTATACCGATGAAAGGCCGATGAAAGGAAGCAATTACTACAGGCTTAAACAGCAGGACAGGGATGGTAATATTTCTTACTCCGCTGTTGTTTCTATAAAAAATGCAGGTGCGAATGGTATCACATTTATCGATGTGTATCCAAACCCCGTGAAAGACAATTTAAAAATAAAACTGGCTTCCACAACCATAAATAAAGTGGATATAGTAATTACAGACCTGGCGGGAAGAATGGTTAAACAAAAGTCGGTTCAACTGATAGTGGGCGATAATTTTATCGACATGGAATTGACATCAATGCAGGCCGGGCAATACCTGGTAAAGTTGGTTTGCAGCAATGGCTGTGAAGGTGCCGTAACTAAGATCGTAAAGGAATAATATCTTTTAGCTGACTTTTCCGATCGCAGTTCCTTTTGGCGTAAGCAGTCTGCCTGCTTTATCTACATACACCTGTTGCTTATTCACCAAAGCGATCCTATAGGGATATTTTGCATTTGTTCCTTTGAGCCATTTGCCTACCACGCGATATTTGCCTTCGTGCACGCGAACCACATTTGATTTTATGGTTACGTAGTATTGAGCTGAGGGATCTGCAGGCAGGGTAATGGTCTTCATCACATATTGCTGCGGAAACACAGAAGCAGGTTTAGCAGGAGTAATTTTCTGTTCCTTGATAATCTTCTTGTTGGTTTTTGCAATATCCGCGGCCGGCGCTTTCGCTATAAAAGGCACAGCGATCTTCATGGCATTTTTAACGTAAGGCAAAGGATTGATGGCTCCCAGCCAGGTGTATATGCCAAAGTGAAGATGCGCAGGCGTATAACGTGCATTGCCAGTATTGCCCACCGTTCCGATCACTTCTCCTTTTTTAACGAATTGTCCTCTTTTCACTTTATGCTCGTCGAGGTGAGCATAATAAACGGTCCATGGATGGCCGGCAGCCTGCAGCCATAATGTTTTGCCACCGCGGGGCGTATTGCCTTTTGCTACAATGATGCCGTCTGTGATGGCCACAACGGGTGTGCCTTTCTTCGCGAATATATCGATGCCCTGGTGCTTGCGCTTGCCGCCATCGCGCACATCGCCCCAGAAGCTGCCGATATTGCTCTTCTTGCCGGAGACGGGGAAGACCAATGATTTTATCACAGCAGGAGAGGGGTTGCCTATGTAAGCGAAGCAAAAGACAGCAATGATATTGAGGGCGATCAGCACAACAAGCTTCTTCATTCAGTTCAGGGGTTTGGATATAGAACGGAAATGCGAGATTTTATTTTCCGGGATTTGTGAACGTATTCTTAATTGTGATTGGGGTTATTGTGATAGAAGAAGAAAGCGCAGATTAATAAGAATAGCGCAGATTAAAGAAGATGTCAGGATGTTGCAGATAGGTTCCTGATGAATAGTGTGTCGCTAGGATCAGCGAAGCTGATCCTCATCTGCAACATCCTTAAATCTTCTTTAATCTGCGCTATAATTCTCCGCGCTATAATTTAATCCCAATGACTATTTATACGCATTTGCTGTTTCAATGCTTCCATCATCCTTATGTTTCAATTCCATCACTTTCACATTCCGCAAATGCGTTTTACCACTCAGTTGTACATCGTGATAGAATAAATACCATTTGCCATTCGTTTCAACTATAGAATGATGGTTCGTCCAACCATCAACCGGGTTCAATACCGCGCCCTGGTAAGTGAAAGGTCCATACGGGCTATCGCCAATAGCATAATTTATAAAATGCGTATCGCCCGTTGAATAAGAGAAATAATATTTGCCTTTGTATTTGTGCATCCAGGCTGCTTCGAAGAAACGTTTGCCGTTGTCTCTTTCTTTGAACAAATTGCCATCCTTATCAATGATCTTAATTTCTTTCACCGGTTCGCTGAAGCTTTTCATATCCTTGCCCAGCTTTGCCATGCGCGGAAGAATGGCCAGTTCATCTGCAGGCCGGTTTTTTGCACCTGAATCATATTTATTATTGTTCCATCTCTGCAATTGTCCGCCCCAGATGCCGCCGAAGTACATGTAATAAGCACCATCATCGTCTTTGAACACGCAGGGATCAATGCTGTAGCTTCCCTTGATGTAATTGTTCTCTGCTTTAAACGGTCCTTCAGGTTTGTTGCTGGTGGCAACGCCTATGCGAAATACATCCTGCTTATCTTTTACCGGGAAATACAGGTAGTAAGTATTGTTGGCAAAGGCAGCATCCGGCGCCCATAGTTGCCGGCCGGCCCAGGGAATATCTTTTATGTGAAGCGCAACACCATGATCGGTGACCTTGCCGCCAACAGAGTCCATGGAAAGAATATGATAATCCATCATATTGAAATGACTTCCCAGGTCATCTTCCGGCGTGCCGGTAGCGGTATCGTGCGAAGGATAAATGTAAACGCGGCCGTTAAAAACATGGGCGGAAGGATCAGCCGTGTAAATGTGCGAAACCAAAGGCTGGGAAACCGGTTCCTTCTTTTTTTCCGCAGTTGTTTCCGGTTTGGGTCCTTCCTTACTTTCCTCTTTGTTGTCCGCGGAATTACAGCTAAACAATACGAGGGCTGGAATAGACAATACTACGAATGCAATAATTCGTTTCATCTTTTGCATGACAAAACCTGTTTTTGGGTGATAGATCTTTTTGATTATTGCAGTCGGGGTTTAAAGATATTGATTTCCCGCTTTGGTTTTCAAAATCTATCTGCTATTGTGTGCTTTTTTCTTGCGGATGAAAAAGTTTACATATACTGAAAGCAGTGCAGCCAATGCGAAGCATACGCCCGTCATGGTATTTGCCAGGCCGGGATCGAAATCTTTCCCCGTTATTTTATCTGCATAATATTTAATGAAAGAATCGGGCAGGTTGGTTTCGCCTAATTGAGTTTTTACATTCCATTGCCATTCAGTAACCGGGCAGTAGCCCATCC
>JBAVMD010000148.1:0-4220 GCA_049689695.1 Chitinophagaceae bacterium
CGTTATCTTCTTTCATCTGTTTCAGAAAGGGAAGATAATATCTTGTAAAGAAACCCTGCTTGTTCTTTTTGTTCAACTCAGCGTCGTGCGTTACAATCAGCTCCAATTTGTCTTTAAGCTTCTGCGCAGCAGGCATGTCTTTATACTTTTCACTATTGTCAAGTGCAGCCCGCATGGTAAGCAGGAATTCCGTCATGTGAAAATCGTCCTCTCCCCTTTCTTTTGTATCCAGTTGCTGAGGCGAGAGGGTGATGGTTACATTCTTCTCATCTTCTTGCTTAACGTTGGACCCAAGCAAGTGCAGTAATATTTTAAGATTTTTAGTTGCACGCTGTCCCTCAGGCTCCAGCAGCAGAAATACAGATAGCGACATGATAGCAGCGATCTTATTCTTTGCATAAATACTGTATGCGAGCGACTGGTGAGAAGATGCATGATTAGGATTGAATTCGATGGCCTTTTTAAAATCCCCGATGGCGTCTTCTGTTTCCTTTTGCATATAGTTGGTAATGCCGCGGTTGAAATACAGGAGATATGACTCAGGGAATTTTTTAATGCCTTCAGAATAAATTTTCACCGCCTGGCCGGGCTTACCGAGTCCGTCCAATGCCGATCCGTAATTCACATATACTTTTCTCAATTCACTTTCATTAGGGAAACGCTTCACTATATCCTTGCAAAGGTCAACGCACTGCTCGTATTTTCCACTCGCATAGAGCGCAAGCGTTTTTTCATAAGATGCCAGGAAATGATTCTTGTCTTTACTGAGTATTTCATCAAACAGTTTAACTGCACCTTCGTAATCTCCTTTATCGTACAGGCTTATGCCCTGGTCTAATAAAGCTTTCTGCGGATCGTCCTGGGCCGGGGAGGAGAAAAATGAAAAAAGCGCGAGTAAGGTTACAATAAATGTTCGCATGGTCCGGGGGTTTAGGGGTTGGCCGAAAAAATACATACTTTTCGGGAACAATTTGTTTTAAATATTCACAATGTTAAGCTGTCAGAAACATTTATTTTCCCTGGATGAAGACTGGCATTACATCAACTGCGCGTACATGTCGCCGCTTTTGCGGTCGGCAGAACAGGCGGGTAAAGATGGATTGATGAAGAAGAGAAACCCGGTCAATGTAAGGCCTGAAGATTTTTTTAACGATGGCTCAGAAGTAAGAGCGCTGTTTGCCGGGCTGGTGAAGGCAGATAAAGACCGCATTGCCCTGATACCTTCCGCTTCTTACGGCCTGGGCATCGTTATACAAAATATTAAACCCGCTAAAGGAGGAAGAGTGGTTACCGTGCATGAAGAATTTCCAAGCGATGTTTACTCGCTTCACCGGATCTGCAGCGACCATCAGTTGGAATTAGTCACCGTGCAGCCACCGGAAGACCTGAATGGCAGAGGACGCAAATGGAATGAAAGAATACTGGATGCCATTACGCCGAACACTTCACTGGTAAATCTTTCTTCGGTGCATTGGGCCGATGGGACAATTTTTGACCTCGAGGCCATCGGCAAAAGAGCGAAAGAGGTAGGCGCTTTATTTGTTGTAGACGGAACGCAGTCAGTAGGCGCAATGAAGGTGGACGTAAGCAGGTATCACATCGATGCCTTGATCTGCGCAGGATACAAATGGCTGCTTGGACCATACACTTCGGGCATGGCCTTTTTGGGTGAGTATTTTGATGATGGAAGGCCCCTGGAAGAAACCTGGCTCAACCGCCTGGGCAGTGAAAACTTCCGTGGCCTAGTAGATTATCAACCGTTATATCATCCCAAAGCATCCCGTTATAACATGGGGGAATGCAGCAATTTTATTAACCTGCCCATGCAGAAGGCAGCTTTGGCGCAAATACTTGAATGGACGCCGGATGCTATCAGCGCTTATTGCTCGCAACTGACAGCTCCGCTCGTCGAATACCTTACTGCTAACGGATTTTGGCTGGAGCAAGAGGCTTATCGCGCAAAACATCTGTTCGGATTTCGACTGCCCGGTCATTTGAATATTGAAGCTGTACAGCAAGAGCTTCTAAAAAAGAAAGTGGTGGTGTCGCTGAGAGGCAACGCTGTTCGTGTTTCCCCGCATGTTTATAATGACCATAGAGATATGCAGGCCCTGACAGATGCTTTGTCCATCCTAAAGCACACGGATTAAAAGTCGGAAGTTACACGGGGAAAAATACCGTAAAAAACACGGATTTTCGTTTTGAATTTTGCACTACTTTACTCCCGGATTGAACTTCCTAAACCTATACTATGCAAATCTTCCTGGGGTCAAACCTTATCCTGTTGATAGTTTTTACACTGCTCACCTTTGTTCTGCTGGTGTATGCGCTAAGGCGTTTTTTCCGGAATCAATATTATAAAGCCGGTACAGAGCTGGGATGGGTAGCTCTGATCATCTTTCTGCCCATGTTAGGCCCGTTGCTTTATCTCCTGCACCTCTCTCTTAACAAAAAAAAAGAAATCTCAATGCGCACGATAAACATCCGTAAGTAAGTATTCGTTGAACTTATTATGCAAAAGGTTGAACCATCTGCGGTTCAACCTTTCGTTTTTATTCCCGGGCTAACACTTATTTTAGTGGCTGTTTAACCTGATGCGATCAAGAAAACTCATATTGTTTTTTATCAGCCTGCTGCTTATAACAGTCTTTTTTCTTTTACCCCGAAACCGGGAATGGGCAGCTACGGTTTTTTCTTACTGGCGTGGTTATCAAAATCAAAAGCTCGACCTGAGCACAGAGTCTCGCATGCAGCGCAGGTTCGGGAATAATTATATCTATTCGAAGAATATAGCCGGTTCTCTTCAACAAAAGAATGCTTCCGCACAAGCATTGGTACTGATGCCCCCAACCAATTATTTTAAAAAGATGGGATTAGATTATCATGTACCGGAACCAGCTGTATTTTATTATTACACGGGTGTTAAAACCATCTGGGCCAACAGCAATGAAGCTGTCAAGGCGAATTGGTACGTGAGCGTACGGGATGGCAAGATCGTTCTTGATTCCGTGACGAGCTTTAAGGCCCTTCAAGACACCATCACTTCCTATAAAAAACATGGGGTTTCACTATGAGCAGCATACTCATGGCTTTACTGCTTGTGGTGATGCAATTTGTTGCGGGCTTCGGGCTGCTAACGCTTTGCAGGATATTGCTCCGGCCGGCCCTGTTCTTTTCTTTATCGGTGCTTATGGGCATCGCCATTTTTTCATTCATTCCATTCCTGTTGGAATTGATGCTTGTCCCGCTCACATCGCTCAATATTTTTCTTGCTTTAATAACATCCTGTTTGTTGTTGAATATAAAGATCAAAAGAGGCTGGCAACAGTTAAAAGAATTATTGGGCCAGATAAATTTTAATACCAGGCTTTACGAGCTTCCATTTTTCCTGGTGACCGGTTTTATTTTATTTGTAAGCGTATGGAGATGCTTTTATTTACCTCCTACTTCCAGGGACCTCACTTCCGGCCCAGAGGTGATCGCAGAATATGCGATACGCGAGCAATCAATGATCAATTCTGTTTTTTCGGTAAACCTCGAAACAACCAATAATCAATTCAAGTCAACATTCATCACTTCGCTGCAGATCATTTATAAATATGCGGGATTTCCATTCGGACAGGTATGGCTGAGTGGTATGGTTATTTGCTTTACTGTTTTTTTATATCATGCCCTTAGCCAGAACATCCACAGGCTGCTTGCGGGATCATTGATGGTTGCCTTCGTGGCAATACCCGAAATGTATGCTTACACGTTCATGGTGTTGTACGACTACAGCAATGCTGTATACTTTTTTCTTGCATGCTGGTTCGTATCGCGTTTTTTTAAATCGGGCGATCAAAAAGACATTGCTTTTGCCGGATTGCTCATGGGCATTGCCACTTACATCCGCTCCGAGACACTGCTGCTTGCAGGAATGCTTTCTATAGCCATCGTATGGCATCATATCAGGAACAGGCATAAGCTGATCAGGCTGATCGTTTCCGGCAGTTATTTTTTATTGCCCGCAGTGATTTTATATTTTTTATCGGTCACATTATACATCAATTATTATTTGCCTGTGCGGTATGATATTGGTGGATTGATGAACCCTGAGCTTTCGAACCTGCGCCCTTTGCTTGACCGGTTCCTGGCCATTAATTCTAATTTGATCTTCAGCGCAGGCGGCATTGTTCGCTACGCATACTTCATTTATATTTTTTTATTTATTCTGATTACCG
>JBAVMD010000149.1:0-6231 GCA_049689695.1 Chitinophagaceae bacterium
GAAGAAGCACGGATTGGAAGAAGGATTATCGGATTGCACGGATAAATACACTCGATAGAAGTAAGGTTAATTTTTCTCTGCGACTCGCTGTCATCTCAAATCCCCGCAGCAAAAACTATCAGAGCTAACAAGCGGGGTGAGAGATCGAGAGTTGAATCGCTGTTGCCGTCGATCCCTCACCCCGGACGTTACTATTGTGAGCCGCCGCTGCGGGGTTCGGGATGACACGTGAGTCGCGAAAAGAATGCTGCCAAGTTCTATTGTATTAATCCGTGAAATCCTTTAATCCTTCTTCCAATCCGTGCTTCCTCTCAGTGAGTTTCCTCCGTGATTCTATTTGTTAAATTTTCCCCAACATGCAACCCCGTGCAACATTTTACGAAATACCTCGTATTTTTATACGAAGGAAATCGTAATTGTCACTATCTCTAAATTTTTAATCTATGCGAACAACCTTTAAGCCTCGCTACGCATTGGCATTGATCACCCTGCTTGGACTGGGAATTGCAACGGTGGCCTGGACAGGAACCGGGGGTCCGTCTAATTCAGCCGGTAATAATCATTATCAATACCAGGACACTGTTCCGGGTAAAGACCGCCAGAAATCAGCAAGAGAAACCGATAAAAAGAACAAGAAAGATTTCGATAAGGAATTGGAAGACCTGGACCGTGCATTGAAGCAATTGGAAAATATTCCCGAGATAGATTTTAAGAAGATGCAGGCTGAAATGGAAGCCTCTCTGAAAAACATGCAGGAGCACATGTCGCTGCAAAAGCTCGACATGGAAAAAATGCAAAGAGAGCTGAATGAATCCCTCAAAGAGCTCAATAGCGGGAAAATTCAGAAAGAAATGCAGCAGGCATTGAAGGAAATGGAAAAGATCGATGTAAATAAGATGCGCGCCGAGATAGAAAAATCTCTCAGCAATCTTAAGCTGGATGAACTGAAAAAAGAATCTTTTGACAAAGTAGAGATGGAGAAAGTAAAAAAGGAACTGCAGGAATCTTTGAAAGAAATCAATTCAGAAAAAATACAGTTGGAGATGCAGCAAGCCATGAAAGAACTGCAGAAAGTTGACATGTCAAAAGCCAAAGCCGACCTCCAGCGCGCCATGGAAGAACTGAAGTCAAAAGATTTTAAGAAAGAGATCGAAGAATCCATGTCGAAAGTAGATATGGAACAACTCAAGCGTGAAATGGAACGTGTGAAAGAGGAAATGGAAAACAATAAGGAACATTTTAAAGTAGACCTGCAAAAAGCAAGAGAAGATATCCTGAAAGCAAAAGAAGAGTTGAAAGGTTACCGTGAAATGGTTGAAGCCATGGAAAAAGATGGGCTCATCAATACCCGTGAAGATTACAAGATCCAATTTAAAAATAAAGAGCTCTACATCAACGGAAAAAAACAATCAGAGCAGGTAACTGAAAAGTACAGGAAGTATTTCAAGCAGGAAACTACCATCCGTAAAGAAGATGGTAATATGAACATCAATAGCCACGATAACGAGGACGAAAAGGAACGTGCGTAACAGAACACAGCCATGAAAAATGAAAGCCGGCTTGTACCCCGAATCTCTGATTCGGGGACATGACCCGGACTACAAATCCGACCTAACAAAGTGAGATGAACATCGACATACAGTAACAGCCTCTCATGTGCAAAACAAAACGGAACCATTCCTGGTTCCGTTCATCTTTTATATAAGCTCTTCTTTTTTTATTGTCCTGCTCCGCCTGACATTCTCAGCAAAGGATGCGCATAATCATCATCTTCTTCTTCATCTACAGGTACCATGTCCAACACTACTTTATATACCATACCATCTTTGGTATTGATCAATTCCTTACGGTGAACCTTATATCCCTTCTTTTCAAACAACAGCGTTACGTCGCCACCGGATAATTTGCCGATCTTGAAATTGCCGTCAGAATCGGTTACTACCTCTTTTTCGCCGGATGATTTGGAAGCCGTCATGGATACCACCACACCGGCAACTGGTTTTTTAGTTACTGCATCGGTCACCTGGCCCTGCACCACTCCCTCGTTCTTCCCGGTATTGGCTTTTACAAACAGAGCCACCGGAAGGCTTAACGCCAGCAACAACAAATGTTTGGGGAGTCTCATAATTGAAAGTTTATATTTTACGTAATGGTTGTTTCAATGCTTCTGAAAATTCCTCCCAGATATTTTTAAGAATATCGGAGGCAGGCAAAATATCTTTTATCAACGCGCTTACCTGTCCTATTTCCAGCTCCCCTTCGTTCAGGTCTCCCTCGAACATTCCCTTCTTGGCGCGGGCACGTCCTAATAACGTACGCAACTCCTCTAAAGTTGCTCCCTTCCACTCTGCCAACTGCACTTCCTGGAAAAATTTATTCCTGATCAATCTTACAGGCGTCAGTTGCTTCATTGTAAGAGCGGTATCACCCTCCTGCGCACTGAGCACGGCCTGCTTGAATTTAAGATGCGATGACGCTTCTTCACTGGCCACAAAACGGCTGCCCACCTGTACTCCTTCCGCTCCTATCGTCATGGCCGCCAGCATTTGCCGGCCGGTTGCAATTCCACCTGCTGAAATTACAGGAATTTTTACAGCTTCACAAACCGCAGGCACTAAAATCATGGTGGTAGTTTCTTCGCGGCCGTTGTGGCCGCCCGCCTCAAATCCTTCTGCCACAACCGCATCACAACCTGCTTCTTCGGCCTTCCTGGCAAATTTGCTGCTGCTCACCACATGCACCACCTTGCAGCCATTTTCTTTTAAGACGCTCGTCCAGGTCTTAGGGTTACCGGCAGACGTAAAAACAATCGGAATTTTTTCTTCAATGATCACCTGGATATGTTTATCAATGTCCGGGTAAAGCAAAGGCACATTCACTCCAAACGGCCGGGAAGTAGCAGTCCTGCACCGGGAAATATGTTCTTTTAAGACATCGGGATACATGCTTCCGCTGCCTAAGAGCCCTAAACCCCCGGAATTACTTACCGCACTCGCCAGCTTCCATCCGCTGGCCCAGATCATACCCGCCTGGATGATGGGGTAGTCAATTTTAAAGAGTTCTGTGATCCTGTTTTTGAATTCCATAACATGAATAAGGGACAAGGTACAAGGTACAAGAAGCAAGATAAGATACAAGAGTTTATGACGGCGAAGCTTGCCTTTTCTTGCTTCTTGTCCCTTGCGCCTTGTTCCTTACGCCAGTCTATCCTTCCCCAAGATCAATCTCAGTATTGTCTCCTATATTCAAACTGCGGGTCTCTCCCTTGACCTCTGTATCGCTTCCGATAAGAGATTGTGTAAGTACGATATCAAACAGGTCGGCATACGAGCCGATGATGGAGTCTTTTATGATGGAACACTTGATGGTTGTGCTTTCCCCGATGGTAACATTGGGACCAATGATGGAGTTGCTGATGGAGCAGCCGGCCGCAATACTTACAGGCGGAACGATGATGGTATTTTCAAATGTCTGTTCGTCTGATATCTTACCACCAAATTTCTTCATGAGAATGGCGTTGGATGCCAGTAGCGTTTCTTTCCGCCCGCAATCGAACCAGTTCTGCACTTTGTAGGGTTTGAACCTGGCGCCGCTCTTTATCATACATTCAATGGCATCGGTAAGATTGTATTCTCCATAGCTGCGCAATTGATTGCGTATGTTGTTTTCCAGGCATTCAAACAGATAGTTGGTTTCCTTGATGCGGTAAATGCCCACCAGCGCCATATTGCTTTTAGGGATCTGTGGTTTTTCCACCACCCGCTCAATAAAACCGTCTTCATCAATTTCGGCCACGCCAAAGTTGCGCGGGTCATCCACACGCTTTACGCCCAGGGCAGAATAAGGAAGCTCAACCAACTCCCGCACATTGTATTCGCAGATGGTATCACCCAATACAACGAACATCTCATCGTCCTTCACTATCTCTTTCGTGAGCAGGATGGCATGTCCTATACCCTGGCGTTCATTCTGTTGAACAAAATGAGCGGTAAGGTCGGGATATTTCTCCTTTACAAAATCCTGGATCTTGTTGCCGAGGTAACCCACAATAAAAATAAACTCATGTATTCCTGCATCCCGCAACTGATCTACTATGATGCTCAGGATACTTTTACCAGCTAAGGGAATAAGAGCCTTGGGTTGTGTGTATGTATGAGGCCGCAGTTTGGTGCCGGCACCAGCTACGGGAATGATTGCTTTCATTTTTTCAGTAATGTGACAATGTGAAAATTGCTCAATGGCTCAATTCTAAAACTTTAGGGCTCATGCCTCCACATTTTCTCATTTTCACATTTTCAAATTTTCAAATTGTAAAAAAGCGTGTGAAAATAGTGAAATTCTTTTTAACCGTGATTCTAATCAAAAAGGTTTTGTTTCCGGCGCAGTGTTTACTTTTGCCGGAACATACGTGTTTACATCACTATTATCAACCCACATGCAAAAAGACACCCAGGTTTTTGATCTCATCCGGAAAGAGCTGGAACGCCAGCGTAATGGCATAGAAGTGATAGCTTCTGAAAATTTTACCAGCCTGCAGGTAATGCAGGCCATGGGTAATGTAATGACCAACAAGTATGCAGAAGGATATCCCGGCCGCCGTTATTACGGAGGCTGTGAGATAGTGGATGAAACTGAACAGCTGGCCATCGACCGCATTAAGGAGGCTTTTAACTGTGAGTATGCCAATGTGCAGCCTCACAGTGGCGCCCAGGCCAATGCTGCGCTTATGCTTGCCATTCTTCAACCCGGTGATCCCATTCTTGGATTGGACCTTAGCATGGGCGGCCATCTTACCCACGGATCTCCGGTGAATTTCAGCGGCAAACTATACAAGGCCAATTTTTACGGGGTTGAGCGCGAAACCGGCCTGCTTGACTATAACATGCTGGAACAGAAAGCACGCGAGGTAAAACCCAAGCTGATCATTTGCGGCGCTTCTGCCTATAGCCGTGATTACGACTATGCCCGCATCCGCGCAGTAGCAGATGAAGTAGGCGCTTTTGTAATGGCCGATATTGCCCACCCCGCCGGATTGATCGCCAAAGGATTGCTCAAAGACCCGTTTGCTCATTGCCATTTTGTTACTTCCACTACCCATAAAACATTGCGCGGCCCCAGGGGCGGTATCATTCTTATGGGAAAGGATTTTGAAAACCCATTCGGGCAGAAAGATCCCAAAGGCAATACCCGCATGATGAGCAACCTGATAGATATGGCGGTATTCCCGGGTACGCAGGGTGGTCCGCTGGAACACGTGATCGCCTCCAAGGCAATTGCTTTCGGGGAGCTGCTTACGGATGAATTCACCGTTTATGCCAGGCAGGTCCAGTCCAATGCGCAGGCAATGGCGAAAGCCTTCGTTAGCCGTGGGTATCACATCATCAGCGGCGGAACAGACAACCACCTCATGCTGATAGACCTCAGAAATAAAAACATCACCGGCAAAAAAGCACAGGAAACCTTAGACCGTGCGCACATCACGCTCAATAAAAACGCAGTTCCTTTTGATGATAAAAGCCCCTTTGTTACTTCGGGCATAAGAATTGGAGTTCCTGCCATTACCACCCGTGGCATGCAGGAGCAGCACATGGAAACAGTAGTTGAACTGATCGACCAGGTTTTGATGAACATCGATGATGCAGGCACAATTGGTTCAGTGAGCAAATCCGTTAAGGAATTCATGCAACAGTTTCCTTTATATCCTGAATTAGGTTAGGTTAAAACAAAAATAAATATGATTCAACGTATACAATCTGTATGGCTGTTACTGGCCGCTATCTGTGCATTTTTTACTTACACGCTGGTGCTATACAGCGGCAGTGTTGCAGATGGCAGCCAGCGCATGTTTGCACTGGGAGATTATTTTCTGCTGGTGGCATACATTATCGCGCTGGGCGTGCTTTCGCTGATCAGCATTTTTCTTTTCAAGAACCGCAAACTTCAGTTCAGGCTTACCGTGCTGAATATTGTACTCACGATTGGTTATTTATTCCTGCAATATGTTCGCATTGAACAATTCAAAAAAGAAAATGCCATTGTAACAGGCTCTTATCATGTAGCTGCATTGCTGCCTATTCTCATGGCAATCTTTCTTATTATGGCAGCGAGAGGTATTTATAAAGATGAGAAGCTGGTGAAGAGCCTGGACAGACTGAGATAATTAGTTGATGTGTCGATTAGCTGATAAGCTAATGGAAGAAATTCTTCATTAGCTTATCAGCTAATTGACTC
>JBAVMD010000150.1:0-2447 GCA_049689695.1 Chitinophagaceae bacterium
GTATTACAACAGGCGCCGGGTATAAAACTGGGCGTAGTGATAGCCATGCCAGACAAACAAGGAACAAAAAAGCTGGTAGCATATATAACGCCTGAGGATGTGATGGACAGAAGTGAAGTGTTGAGCTTTTTGCAGCAGAAGCTGCCCGACTACATGGTGCCATCATTATTGGTGGAATTGCCTGAGCTGCCACTCACTTCAAGCGGCAAGGTAGATCGTAAGCGGTTGCCTGAGCCCGAAGCAGCAACAACAGGAATAAATAGTTACAACGCACCACGCAACATCACCGAACAAAAGCTTCATGAAATATGGAAAGATTTGCTGGAGATGGAGCAGGTAGGTGTAGATGTAAATTTCTTTGAAGCTGGAGGACATTCATTGCTGGCTATACAAATGATAGCCGCTATCCGCGAAGCGTTCGAAAAGGAAATACCTATTAAAGATATTTTCGATTATCCTACTATAGAGCTTTTAGCTGCACGTATTGCAGCCGAAGATCACACGCTCCTCATACCCATGCTCACGCGCAGCAACAGAACGGAAAATATTCCGCTTTCGTTTGCACAGGAGCGTTTATGGTTCATTGATGGTTTGCAGGGAACTGTTCACTATCACATGCCATGGGTATTCAGGCTAACAGGTGATCTCAATGTTCCCGCGCTTGAAACATCCTTCCGTTCCATTGTTGAACGCCATGAGGTCTTGCGTACCGTTATCAGGGAAGAATCCGGCGTGGGATACCAATTGATATTGCCTTCTGATGAGTGGCAATTGCAATATTTCAAAGAGAAAGAAATATTGGTTAACGCATCAACAACACAGGAATTTATTGAAGGATATATTCAGCATCCTTTCGATCTCTCGCAAGGCCCTATACTGCGCGTGGCAGTGGTTGAGGTTTCTCAACAGGAGCACATAATGATAGTGGTGCTGCACCACATCGCATTCGATGGATGGTCCATTCCAATTATGGTGGATGAACTGGTCGAATTGTACCGCAGCAAAATGGAACAAAGAGATCCCCTGCTGAAAGAGCTTCCGGTTCAATATGCTGATTATGCCATCTGGCAGCGGTCTTATCTCTCCGGCGATGTGCTCGACAAGAAGCTTGCTTATTGGAAAGATCATCTCAGCAATGTAGAAACGCTTGCATTGCCTGCTGATTATGCGCGTTCTGCGGGACAGAGCATACGCGGCGGCATGGTGCATAAGAAAATGAGCAAAGAGTTGAGGAATGGACTTGTTGCGCTTTCACAACAGGAAGGCGTAACGATATTTATGACTCTGCTCACTGCATTCAAAGTATTGCTGCATCGTTATACCGGTCAGCACGACATCTGTGTAGGCAGCCCTATTGCAGGCCGCCAGCAAAAAGAACTGGAAGGATTGATGGGCTTCTTTGTAAATACGCTCGCCCTGCGCACGCAGGTGCAGAGTGAAATGAGCATAAGAGAACTGCTGCACCACGTAAAGCAAACCACGGTGGGCGCTTATGAAAATCAGGAAGTGCCGTTTGAAAAAATAGTGGAGTCGCTGGATATTCAGCGCGACCTGAGCCGCAATCCCATCTTCCAGGTAAAATTCGCATTGCAGAATACGCCCAATGCAGGTGCGCTCGATCTGAGCGGCGTGCAACTGTCTGCCGAAACCTATTATCACGTAAACGCACAGATAGATCTCAGTTTCGATATCGGTGAAAATGCAGAAGGACTGTTCGTCGGACTCACTTATTGCAGTGATCTGTACAAGGAAGAGACCATCCAACGAATGATACGGCATTTTGAGAACCTGCTGCAAGCGATGCTCACGGGCATGGATACTGCAATTGGAGAGTTGTCGATGCTTGATGCTGATGAACAGGCGCAACTGATCAATGGCTTTAATGTTACTGATAAGGATTATGATATCGATAAAACCATTCCTGAGCTGTTTGAAGAGCAGGTTGAGCTGTATCCAAATGAAATTGCATTGGTGTTTGAAAATGAGCAGTTCAGTTTTCGTGAACTGGATGAAATCGCCAACCGGTTCGCCTATTATTTACGGACCAAGGGAGTGAAGGAAGAAACGCTGGTGCCGGTTTGTCTTGACAGGTCTGCCGACATGATCGTTGCCATCCTTGGTATTCTCAAGGCAGGCGGAGCCTATGTTCCCATCGATCCTGCATTGCCCGCAGAGCGTATTGGTTACATGTTGAAAGATACAGGCGCAGCAATCATCATCACTGCTTCAGGTTACCGGGACGTGATAGCTATTGAAAGTCCGGACGCTGAACTGATTTGCATCGATGCACTGAAGGCAGTGCTGCCTTTGCTGCCATCTGAAAAACCCGAACGTTCAATCACACCGCGCAATCTTGCTTATATCATTTATACTTCCGGCTCAACAGGATTGCCGAAAGGAGTAATGATCGAACACCGTGGTGTGATCAATCTTACTTACAACCAGGT
>JBAVMD010000151.1:0-4118 GCA_049689695.1 Chitinophagaceae bacterium
GATAATGCAGGTCCCACACAAAACGATGAGCGCCTTTCTGTGCAGACAATACCTGTTGTGGCCTGATCCAATACAAAGGCGTGTTTACAGCAGGCAGTTTATACATTGTATCCCTGTTGGAAAATCTGCGCACCAGCCTTCCTTTCGCATCTCTTATTTCAAGCGCTATCTCTTTCGCTTCTGTGTGAAGGTAGTAATCGAAAATAGCGCCATCCGGCGGGTTTTCTCCTGAAGGCTCTTCCTGCGGAATGGGTGTATCTGTATTCATGTTCCAGCGCACGCGCCACGCCGGCGCCGGCTTAAAGAAAATTGTAATAGCATCAATAGGCTGGCTATCCAGGCCCGAGTGAATAAAATCCAGTTCTCTTAATGCGCTGATGTTGTCGAGTATCCAGAAACTGCGCCCATGTGTACCTATTACCAGGTCATTGTCTTTGATCACAAGGTCCCTGACAGAAGTTGCCGGCATGTTCAACCGCAACGGTTGCCAGTTTTCGCCATCGTCAAACGAAACGTATACGGCCCTTTCGCTTCCGGCAAACAACAATCTTTTGCGAAAAGGGTCCTCTCTTACAACGTTGATGGGATCATTTGGCAATCCACCAACTATCTCCTTCCATGTTTTTCCACCATCGGTAGTTTTATAAATATGTGCACGCATATCATCAAGCCTTATACTGTTCACAGCTGCGTAAGCGGTATTTACATCGAAATGGCTTGCGTCCATAAGTGAAATCTTACTCCATGCAGGAATAGCAGGAGGCGTTACATTCTTCCATGTTTTACCTCCGTCTCTTGTAACATGAATCAATCCATCATCTGTTCCGCACCAGATCGTGTTTACATCTTTATGTGATGGAGCAACTGTATAGATCACGCCACGCCTTGGCATCGTTTTCATTTCCGGCGTTGTATATACTCCTACACTCGGGGGAACGTCCCAGCTTTCCCTGCTCAGGTCAGGACTAATAATTTCCCAGTTGCGGCCGCCATCTCTTGTTTTGAACAAAACATTTCCCGCATAAAAAAGTGTTTTCGGATCAACAGGAGAAAACAAGACCGGCGCCGTTCTCAGGAAACGATATTTACCGCTTCGCACGGCTTCCGGTGAAATGTTCTGTGTTTGTCCTGTCCGTTTATCGAACCTTGAAATTTTACCGCCATAAATAATATTATGATCCAAAGGATCAGCAGCAACGTAGCCATATTCTTCTGCTCCAACTGGATGCCATTCACGGAATGTGATCTGCCCATCATTACCACGCGATGCGATGCCCACAGAACCACTCTCCTGCTGGCCGCTGTAAACATTGTAAGGAAAAGCATTGTCTGTGCTTACATGATAGAATTGCGCAGTAGGTTGATTGTACCAGGACGAAAAAGTTTGTCCGCCGTTTACAGTAATAATTGCTCCCTGGTCGCTGGCAAGAAGAATGATATCCGGGTTGTCAGGATTTATCCAGATGCGGTGATAGTCATCGCCTCCCGGCGCACCGCGAAAGGCGCTCCAGTTCTTTCCTCCATCGGTAGATTTCCACGCAACAACGTTTGCAGAATACACAATGTCTGCATTTTTTGGATCCACTTTTATTTCGGCAAAATCGGTTCCCCTTCCAAACAATCGCCCGTCTGTTTGTATTCTGTTCCAGCTTGCACCTGCATCATCACTCCTGTAAATGCCGCTCTGGCCTGCAGCATCAACTGATGCATAGATCCTATTAGGATCAGAAGGCGCAATGCCAAACCCGATGCGGCTCAAGCCTTGCTGCGTGGTAGGAAGACCGTTAGTGAGCTTCATCCATGTAGAACCTCCATCGGTTGATTTAAACAAACCGCTTTCAGGCCCGTTCCATGCGCCGTTCTCCCAGGGGCCTTGCCTGCCTGCCCACAATGCAGCATAAACGATATCCGGATTTTTCGGGTCGATGGTTACCTGTATAGCACCGGTATTTTCATCCTTGTATAACACTCTTTCCCAGCTCTTGCCTCCATTCAATGTTCTGTATACGCCACGTTCTGTATTGGGACCATAAGGATGCCCGAGGGCTGCTACAAATACGCGGTTTTCATTGACGGGATCAATATCCATCCCACCTATCTGCTGTGCTTCTTTTAAACCAGTGTTCACCCATGTTTTTCCGCCGTCGGCAGAACGGTAAATTCCATCACCAACAGAAAGGTCGGGACGTTGCAATCCTTCGCCGCTTCCTACATAGATCACATTTGGGTTAGAGGGAGAGATTGCAATATCACCAACAGAGCCGGTTGGCTGATCGTCAAAAATGGGGAACCATGTTCTTCCATAATCAGTGGTCTTCCAAACACCACCATTGTTTACACCAATGTAAAAAACATTGGGTTGCCGAGGAACACCCACGGCGCCAACCGTTCGGCCGCCGCGGTGTGGGCCGATCATTCGCCACCGCAGCATATTGAACATCGTAGTATCGATTTGACCAATGGATTCACCAAAACACAAAAGAGCAGCCAGGATAAAAACCCAGTATGCTCTTCTTTTAAGAAAGCACAACATGATTGAAATGATTAAATGGGGAAGAATTGTTCAGCTACAAGTTAACTGCTATTTTTTTCTCTTCAACTGTAAATAATCCAGGTAATAAATAAACCGAACGGTAAATTCATTGCCATGAGGGTTGTTGAATACCTGGCCGAGGTTTTTTGTATAATAAGAATTACTGCTTCCGTCAACCATGTATTCAAAATCCCTGCCCAGCCAATTCTTCCATCCTACTACAATGCGGCTGCCGAGGCGGAAGTCCCAGGTATAAAAAACATCGAGGCTGAAGGTGTTATAGTTTACGTCGTAATCAGAAGGTATCCGGTCGAAGCGCTCTGTCCAGTACCCATCACTCTTAACATCGTACATATTTGTATTGGCCAGCTTATTCCAGTAATGTCTTGCACGTACGCGCATGTTCATCCGCGGTGTAAAGCTGTATGATCCTGTGAGCAATGTGCTGAGGTCAGTGTATTTCCTTCTTGCCAGAATCGGGTCTCCGGTCATCATATCCCGCTCGAACGAATAACCAAATTGACCATTGTCGTGCTGCCGCTCAACAAACAGGTCAAGCGTAAGGCGGTCGCTGAAACGGTAACGCGCCCCTACACTGATTATGTGATAAGGATCGGCGGGCAGCGGCCCCTGTGCAAAGCCAAAATTCCATCTAACAAACAATCGCTTGCGACTGTCGCTGCTGCCAGAAAGTCCCGCAAAATAATAGGGCGCCCGCTTTAAAGATTTGCGCGGGGTAGCGCGCGGATCGGATGGAGTCTGCAACTCAAAATAATCATTGAACCACGCAGGCGATGTAGAAAGCTGCAATCTTGCATCCCAGAAGTTCTTAAAGATCACCGTGGCGGAAGAAATGATTTCCGTACGCTGGTACACCATCGGCTTGTACAAATAGGCCTGCACGATGTTCAGGTTGTAATACTGATTGAGGAATCGCTTGGTGGGTTCGTAAATATTATAGCTGAGCCTTGCCTCGTTCACCACTTCATTAGGTGAGCGAAGAATGCCAAGGTCATTCGGGTCGTATTTGTCTGATTTCAGATTATTGCTGACCGCATATTGAAATTTCCCGCTCACCTTTCCAAACTCGATGTAGTTGGCAAATCCATCGTATGGGCTTTCGCCAAATACCTTGCTGTATTTCGGCTGCAGGAAAAATCCATACGTATTGCTCTTATTGTACAATGCAAGATTGACGGCGGTAACATTCGCGTCGCGCTCATGCCCGTTGCGTATGACATTGGTATTGGTAAGCGTGATGTAAGAACGGTTCTTAAAAGCCTGGTCCAGCACAATGATGTTATAGTTGGCCAGGGGTTCCGTAAGAATGGTGGAATCTTTTCCCGTTGCACGGTCGCGCAGCCTTGCATTAACAGGTTGCGTGATGGCATTAAAAATACCAATACCCAGCTTATTCTTGGTGCGGCCGGAAAATTTAATGGCATTGTACAATCGAGTAATGTCCGGGTTCTTCACAATTTCATAAGTGCTGAGCAATCCCATGCCTATCTGCGTATTTACATAATTGTAAAGCGTAGGCGTTCTTCCTATTCTCCTGGAATAAAAAACACCTGCCTTATTGAAC
>JBAVMD010000152.1:0-3039 GCA_049689695.1 Chitinophagaceae bacterium
GGGTAAGGATTGTAACAATAAAGAAGGTCCAGAGCAGTGTATTGTTTAATTGCAGGGACCATTGAAGCAGTATACCGGCTATCAGAGACGGTATTAATCTAAGGAAGGGTGCTTGTTTCCAGGCTGGAATGAGGGGTAGGGGCATAAAAGAAAGTTACAGCGTTTAGACTGTAACTTGCAAACCAGGATAAGGCTTACTGGTTAATGAAAAATCTTTTGATTTAATGGTATATGCAGGTCTCTTTTTATCTTTTTTGTGGCCCCTGAATGTTTTTAAACTGGATTTCAAAAACGGGATCAGAACCGGTTTCGAAAAGTAAGTTGCATCATTCTTTATTATTTCACGATTTTTGGGTCAACATTTAAATACGGTTTTTAAACCGTGATCACTACACCTTAATACCCCGTGTTTTTACGGGGTAGCCCACCCCGCCTAAATGACATTTTTTTGGAATGTTTTTACGGTTTTTTCGGCAACATTTATGCACGACTAATTGAAATACCAAATTTTACGAATAATATTAATTTGTAATTGATTGACTTATATTTCCTTGCGTTAGAGAAGTACAAATGGAGCTAATAGTTTTACGCCAACAAACCATTTTTATCAAACGTAAATCTCAAAGGCTATGGTTACGACTCAGAAAAAATCCCTAAAGGTTGGAAAATACGTAAATACCGAGCATGTGGACACTGTTATCAGGACCTACAAACAGGAAAGATGGGTACATAATTCCGATCGTATAGGAAAAGAAGACTCACTTAGCGCGTGGTATAGTGTAGAAGAATTGGAAGCATTTCTCGAAAAAGCCAAGCAGCATGGTGCTGATGGCGTTAAAATGTATTTTGCGGCATACCCGGAAAATTTTACCGAGGTTCCGGAATATGCGGGCAGGCAAACTGTTGTGATGGTAGGCACTAAGCGCAAACCATCAATAAATGGGGGTTCAAAAGATAAAGATATTTACGTACAGACAGACAATGGAAACCAGATACTTGCTTACAACATGGCCAGACTATGTCCACCTTATTGTGGTGGCAGCAAGGATGATGGTGTTGATTTTGGCGATGAAGGTATCGGGATAACAATAGTAGATCGTAAAGACAAGGGTCTTATGGTTATATAAATTCTTTTACCATATTTTGACTGTAAAACCTCCCTGACAGGAGGTTTTATTTTAAGAATTTGTGCCGAATCGATTTACTTTGATGTAAATGGAGTTTCCTTTAGAATACTATTTTATTGCACTCAGCATGATAGTGGGATTTGCAACGTTGATGAAAAACAGTCGCGCATATTATTTGCGGCTGTTTCCATTCTTTTTGCTACTTGCACTTATTTCAGAAATGTGGGCCTGGCGCCTTGGCATGAAAAACATCAATAATATTGGTATCTATAATTTTTTTTCGGTAATAGCTTTCATTTTTTACATGTATGTGCTACGATATGTTGTGTTTTCAAAAAAAGCTAAAAAAATAATATTGTTTGTAATGATAGTGTATGCTATCGTTTCACTTAGTAATATTCTTTTCATTCAAAAAATTGATACATTCCATACCATAACGTATTCATTAGGTTGTTTCCTGTTGATTGTAATTTCGATCTATTATTTCTATGAATTGTTCCAGGTTCCCCGTTCAATAAATTTACGAAGAGAGCCAGCTTTTTGGATTGTGGCAGGTTTGTTATTCTTTTACAGTTGTACATTGCCTATTCTGGGTATTGTAAATTACATGCCGAATGCAATTGCCTTTAGTCTTGGACCGATCATCAAAGTTTTGAACGTTTTATTATATTCACTCTTTACCATTGCTTTTGTATGCAGAATGAATTTGAGGTCTATGTCGTAATTGTGATCGGGATATTTCTCGCATTGCTGCTGGTGGGGTTTATTGTGACCATCCTTTTCCTTTACCAGCGTCGCCAGCACCGGCAGGAGCAGGAATTGGTGGTAATGAAAGACCAGTACGATAAAGAACTCCTGCAATCACAACTGGAAATAAAAGAAGCTACACTCAAGAATATTGCACAGGAACTGCACGATAACATCGGCCAGATGCTCACGGTGGTAAAGTTTTCACTGGCGGGTATACGCCTTCCTCAACAAGATCCGAGTTTTGAGACGATACAAGAGTCGAAGCAAATCCTCAATAAAGCTATTTTCGATCTTTCTGATCTTACCAAGAGCATGCATACAGACCGCATTGCGCAGATAGGACTGGTGGAAGCCATCCGGTTTGAGATGGAAATGCTTGGAAAGATGAAATTGTTCGAAACCTCGTTTACGCTTTCAGAAGGCAACTATCATTTCGATTCTCAGAAAGAAATATTTCTTTTCCGCATATTCCAGGAAATTCTGAATAACACCATCAAGCACTCAAAAGCTTCACTGGTAAATGTTTCTGTGATCTGTTCAGAAGAAGGAAAATTCAGTTTTATAGTAAGAGATAACGGACAGGGCTTTGACCTGCAGGAAAAACAACACAGCGGTTCGCGCGTTGCGGGTGTAGGGTTGAAAAGCATGGTGAACAGGGCCAGGCTAATAGGCGCAGCGGTGAATATTGAAAGTAAACCCGGAAAAGGAACTTCTGTTACAGTCGAATTACCTTTGCAAAAAGAACAACTGATGCACGAATGGCAATGACAACTAAAAAAATACAGGTAGCGGTTGCAGACGATCATGTGTTGCTGAGAAGGGCGCTCGCCAAACTCATTGCTTCCTTCGATAACTATACGGTACTGTTTGAAGCAGACAACGGAAAAGAGGTAAAGGCCAAAATTTCACAACACGTTATACCGGATATTGTACTGCTGGATGTGAACATGCCCGACATGGATGGTTTTGAAACCGCACGTTGGATCTATTCGAACTATCCACAGGTAAAGATCCTCGCCTTATCTATGTTCAGTGACGAGAACACCATCATTAAAATGCTGCGGTTCGGCGCAAAAGGTTTTGTGCTGAAGAGCGTAGACCCGGAAAAATTGAAGGAAGCGCTCGATTCAGTAATGGAGAAAGACTTTTACTTATCTGATTT
>JBAVMD010000153.1:0-4063 GCA_049689695.1 Chitinophagaceae bacterium
TATCGAAGCAATCAGCGTGATCAGGTTACCGCGTTCATAAGACTCTGGTTCAAAACGGAACTCGATGGTATGCTGCCCGGCGGGTATAGACATTCCACGCAATGCATAATTCACTTTTATATGTTCCGCCTTTTTACCATCGATGAAAGTATTCCATCCCCTCGGGTAATAAATTTCGCTGAATACCGCAAACTGGTTGCTGGTTGCGTTGAACTGGTACGTGATCTTATCGTTCAGGTATTCGTTCACGCGAATGGTTGCTGATGAATCGAACTGCGGCTGTGATGGAACTGCTGACCTGAATTTTTCCAGCACTACGGCGGTGTCCTTCAGTGAAATGCTGTCAAGCGCTTTGATCTCCTCATCAGGCGTTTTTACAAAATGGACCTGTTTCACCAGCCATACCGGGCCGTATGCATTCGGGTTGATCTGCGCTACCGGCTGCTTGGTAGAAGGATCATTCATCATGAAATATTTGGTGTTCAGCATATTGAGCACGTTCATGTTCATGTTGCCTATGTGGTATTCGATAAGATCGTTGTACAGGCCCATTTTGGCCGCATGATATCCGCCCACGGAATTATGAAAGTAAGAAGCGCGTGAGCTGTTGAATGGACCATTCTCTTCATCCGTCTGATCAAAAACACGGAACGGTTTATTAGGATCTGCCTGTATTTGCCGGTCGGCAGTAGTAGGCGTAAAATACTGTTCAAACTCGTCTTCATCCACATAATTATCATGGTTAAGGTATCGGAGGTCTACTGCCAGCAGATCATAAGTGCTTAACAGCAACAGTCCGATCATCACCGGCATCGGTTTCAGCTTATCCTTGATATAAGCCCATAAAAGCCCGATGGCAAGTACAACAAGTATTAAGGATCGGACAAAATCGCCCATGAATTTAGATTGCCGTCCTTCTTCCAACCCCTGGATGAGTCCCTGGGCCGTGGATGTGGCACGTTGTTGCATTTCGGGCGTAGCGCGTCCGCCCTGTGTTAACTGCATCGTGATGTTTTCCCTGAACCGCGCATCATTTGCGCTGCGGAAGTCAGCGGAAAAATAGATCATCAATATCACGAGAAGTATGCCGCCGGTAATGTAAACAGACAGCTTTAGTTTCTTAAGCAGGTCTATGCGTGAAGCCTGGGCATTAAAAAGTTTATCAACTGCGAGGGCCGAAAGCAAGGGCACCAGCAGTTGCGGAATGATGAGTGAAATAGATGGCGCCCTGAATTTGTTGTAAAAAGGCATGTAATCGAAGAGGAAATAATTGACTGCCGAAAAATGCCTGCCCCATGCCAGCATTATTCCAAAAAGCACGGCGGCAAATATCCACCACTTGTGCCAGCTCTTTAAATATACCATGCCGAAGATGAATAGAAAGCACATTACAGCGCCCATGTAAACAGGGCCTGAGGTATTGGGTTGATCTCCCCAGTACGACATGCCATTCTGCATCTGCAGGGCATTGTCTTCCGGTACGCCCAGCTCCGCCATGCGCTCTGTAAAATCAGTAGGGCTTTTGTATTCGCGGCCGCCTCCGTTGCTTCCGCCGTATGCGCCGGGCACCAGCAGGGTAGACGTTTCGCCGATGCCGTAGCTCCAGCGGAAAGCGTATTCCTTATCAAGGCCTCCGCCTTTGGTAGCAGTCTTTTCCTCGATCTTTACGCGTTCTTCCCTGCCGCCCCTGATAGATTCTTTTGAATATTCCTGTATGGGCAAGAGGCTTACTGCGTATGTGCCAAACCCTATCAGTCCCGCAACCACAGCCAAACCTATCGCTATGAATGTATTTTTTAAATAACCTTCTTTAGCGCTTTTAACCACTTGTGCAATGGTAAGAATACCGACTATGATGAGCGTATAATAAACTACCTGTACGTGCTGCGTGCCCACCTGGAAACCGAAGAAGAGCGCAAGCAGTGCGGCCCCCCACCAATACCTTCCCTGGAACAGCAGCAGTATGCTGGCTATCACGGCAGGCATTACAGACATAGCCTGCATTTTGGTTTCATGTCCAACAGCAATGATCACCGCACTGTACGTGCCATAGGCAAAAGCAAGACCTGCAATGATACCGAGCCACGACCGTATGCGCATGATCATGCATAAGAAATAAAAAGTGAGACAGGCCAGGAAGAAATAGTTCGCGGGCTTTGGAAGTCCCAGCGTGATCACATTATACAGCACCCCGGTTGGATTGCCATACTTGCTTTGCATGGCTACCGTAAAGGCCGGCATGCCACCAAAAAGGCTGTTGGTCCAGAGGGGAAAATGACCGTTTTTTTCTTTGAATTCGAAAGATTGCTGCGCCATGCCTCTCCATCCTATCATATCGTGCTGACGAACCACTTTTCCCTGTAATGAAGGCTGACAGTAAAAGATGGCGATCACTAAAAAAATGCCGGCTGCGATCAGGTGAGGCGTAGCTTTTTTCAAAAACGATGAAATCATTGAAAACGAGTTATCCGGCAAAATAATGGTATTTTTTTGGTTTAGGGTTTTGGGTTTGGTTTTTCGTGTGCATGGGTTAGTTTCGTGTTTAAGGTTTCGTGTTTCGGGTTCTTTTGAATAGTAAATTGTTGAAGCAGTAATTATCTTAAGAAGGGAACGCGGATCATCAGGATCTTTTATGATCTGTTAAGATTGTTCCTGAGATTGTGAGAATAGTTCAATAGCAACAACTGATCCTAATAAATCATAAAAAATCCTGATGATCCGCGTTCCATTCTACTCACACAAACCAGCAATTCAACTATTACTAAGAACCCGAAACCCTAAACCCGAAACCCGAAACAACACAAACATTGCCCAAACTCGCTTTCTTCTCCCGCGTTGCTTTCATCTGTAACTGTTGCCTGCTGCTGGTAGCGCTGATGCGTTACCTGCCCGCCATGCCCGAAAGCGCGGTTTCCTCAACGGTGATCATTGCCGGGCTGGTGCTTTCGTTCCTGGTCAACGCATTGGTGAACATTTTATATGCCGTGGTGTTGTTACGAAAACAAAACCTGCGCGTGCATGTGCCCGTTTGGCTGGCAGTTGCTAACTTCCTTTTTTTAATTGTACAATTATACCTGGTTATAAAATGATCCATAACATCATTAAAGACAAATCAACCCGCCTGTTCATCATACTCGGCGGATTTTTTATTGCCAATGCCCTCATTGCAGAGATCATTGGCGCCAAGCTTTTTTCATTAGAAAAGAGCCTGGGACTTGACCCGGCAGGATTGAATTTTTTCGGCAACAGCTTTTCCTTTAATCTGACTGCGGGCGTATTGCTTTGGCCTGTGGTGTTTATTATGACGGATATTATTAATGAGTATTATGGACCTAAAGGCGTTCGGTTTTTATCTTACCTGGCCATCGTGCTTATTGCGTATGCCTTCCTGATGTTCACCGCTGCCATTGGTCTGGTGCCGGCAGATTTCTGGGCAAAGGATTATTTTACCGGCGTGCCAGACAGCGATAAGGCGTTTGCGGGGATATTCGGGCAGAGCCAGTCCATCATCATTGCATCGTTGGTAGCATTCTTTGTATCGCAGATATTGGACGTGTTCGTGTTTCATAAGATCAAGGAAGTAACGGGAGAAAAAAAGATCTGGCTGAGAGCTACGGTATCTACTTTGGTTTCTCAGCTGATTGACAGCTTCGTGGTATTGTTCATTGCATTTTACATAGCGCCGCGGCTTATGGGGCAAACACGTTCATGGACGTTCAGCCAGGTGATGGCTACCTGCCTGGGTAATTATATTTATAAGTTTGTTGTTGCGATTGTACTCACGCCTGTAATATATCTTGTGCACGCCTGGATCGAGCGGTATCTGGGAAAGGGGTTGGCGGGGGAGATGAAGGCGGCTGCTATGCGGAGGGACTGATAGTTGGAAGTTGTTGTAAATAGCAGACGGGCTTATGTTGTGGGTTTTTTTAGAACGGAACGCGGATTATCAGGATCATTATGATTTACGCTGATAAATTTAATAAGCATCATAATACATAACTGTAAAAATCTTCTTGGCAATAAGAGATTTTTACAATTATGTATTATGGTATACTTCCCGCGC
>JBAVMD010000154.1:0-2121 GCA_049689695.1 Chitinophagaceae bacterium
GAACAGGCCGGATGTCATTCATGCCCGTTCGGCGCCAGTGGAAGAAACAAACACAGGGGCCTGACAAAAACGAGCTTATGTCGGATAAAAGCTATGGCAATCACATAGGGATCATACTGCTTGCTGGTGGTGAATCGTCGCGCTTAGGCCGTCCGAAGCAATTGCTGGAATATCATGGACAAACCCTCCTGCAATACAGTTTACAGGTTGCTTTGAATGCTGATGCGCAACCAGTGATTGCAGTCCTGGGGTCTGACGCAGATAAGATGCAAAAGGAAATAAACGACACCCGGGTGCAGGTTGAAGTTAACAGCGAATGGCAGGAAGGCATGGCTTCATCTATACGGTGCGGTATAAAAGCTGTTGCCGCAACAAGCCCCACAGCAGAAGGCGTTATCATTATGGTTTGCGACCAGCCTTTTGTAACAACTCAGCTGCTGAACAAATTGATCACCGCACACCAGGAAACAGGAAAGCCCATTGTGGCCTCTGGTTATGAAAACACATTTGGGCCGCCTGTGTTTTTTCATCACTCGGTTTTTACTGAATTGCTTCAGTTAAAAGGTGATATTGGGGCGAGAAGCATTATAAAGCAGCATGCTGATGAAGTTGAAGTAGTTCCATTTCCGGATGGAGCTTATGACATAGATACGGAAGCAGATTATGAAACAGTAAAGCGTAACAGCGAATAATGATCAAAGACAGTTATAACCGCATACATACTTACCTGCGCATTTCGCTCACAGATAACTGCAACCTGCGTTGCTTTTACTGCATGCCCGAAGAGGATTACGACTTCACGCCCGCTTCCGGTCTCATGCAGGTAGATGAAATTGAGTCCCTTGCAAAGATCTTTGTTGCAGAAGGCGTGAATAAAATTCGTCTCACCGGCGGCGAGCCATTGGTACGCAAAGATGCCGCAGCTATAATGCTCGCCTTATCGAAACTGCCGGTGCAATTAACGCTTACTACCAATGGTACCAGGGTGCATCAATTTATTGACGTTTTACAGGAAGCCCGCATCGGTTCTTTAAATATCAGCCTTGATACCTTACAACCTGATAAGTTCAATCTCGTTACCCGCAGGGACGGTTTTGAAACAGTTTGGCAAAACATTCAGCTTTTGCTTCAAAAAAATTTTCACGTTAAGGTGAATGTGGTGGTAATGAAAGATATAAATGATAACGAAATTAACGATTTTGTTGCCTGGACCAAAGACACCCCTGTTCATGTACGGTTCATTGAATTTATGCCGTTTGCCGGTAACCGGTGGGCAAGCAACAAGGTGATAACGTTACCACAGATACTCGATACTGTTTCCACTGACTATGATTTTATTCCGCTGCAGGGCGATAAGCACGATACCGCAAAGAAATTCATGGTGCCGGGCCACCAGGGCAGCTTTGCTGTTATCAGTACCATGAGTTCTCATTTTTGCGGCGATTGCAACCGCATGCGTTTGACCGCAGATGGAAAAATGAAAAACTGTTTGTTTTCAGAAAAAGAAACCGATCTCTTAACTGCATTGCGCAATGGTGAAGATGTGGTGCCTTTAATTTATCAGAACATTCGCAGTAAGGAAAAACAACTGGGAGGACAGTTCTCAACTGATCTTGAACATGTTCGTCCGGAAGAAATTAATAACAGGAGCATGATAACTATTGGCGGCTGATTATTACTTTCTTGTTTAATTGTATTGATCAAAACAGAAGTTATGAAATTGTTTGTTTTTCTATTCTTCTTTATACCTGTAGCCGGTAAGATCAACATCCATTCCCAAAATAGTGAACTGCCTTATATCAAAGTGGAAGGCGAGGTAACACAATCTTTGAAACTATATCAATCGGACCTGAATACAATGAAGCGGGTAACGGTAAGTCATAAAGGCCATGACTCAATAACAAATTCATATACCGGCGTTTCTTTAATTGAGATTTTAAGCCTCGCAGGAGTTACAATGGGAAAACAGTTACGGGGCAAGGAACTGGCAAAATATCTGCTGGTAAGTGCAGCTGATGGCTACCAGGTAGTTTTCTCATTAGCTGAGATAGATTCAAGTTTTAATGAAAAGACGATCATCCTTGCTGATAAAAAAGATGGCAACCCCATCCCGGTTAACCC
>JBAVMD010000155.1:0-4113 GCA_049689695.1 Chitinophagaceae bacterium
TTATTAAGCTGCAGAACGAATGATGCCTCTTTTGTGTAAAACCATCCGTGTAATCCTCAAATCCTTCTTCCAATCCGTGCTCCTCCTCATAACAAAGGCCTGCCCTGAAAAGAGCCGGCCGTTGCTAACCTATGAAAAACACCGAGTTTATAATAAGGTTTATTTAAGTGGCTCTATTGCTTGAAAGGACGGTTGTTCTGCTGCCGTAACTGCCTGCGCTCCATCAACTCTTTGCGCACTACATCCCTGAACTCCCTGTCTGCTTTAAACACCCTGTCTGCCCTGTCTTTGTTCAGCACACGCGCAAACTCATCAAAATATTTTTTATTGATGTTCAGCTCTTTTTCCTGGCGCTCTACCTCGGTTGCCTGCTTATTCTGGATGCGGGAGATCCTGATCTCATCCTCATATTTATTGAACACGGGCCAGAATCGCTGCGCCTCTTCGGGCGAAAGGTTTAGTTTTTTGGTAAGAAAAGCGATCTGGTAGGCTTTCAGCTTACCGCCGCCCTCCCTGCCTCCGCCTTCTTCCTGGGCAAGCGAAACGCCAGCAGCAGAAACAAAAAGGAACAGGAGTAAAATTATTTTTTTCATGACCGTTTTATAAGGTTATCAAATAGTCTTTTAATTCATCTTCACTCACATCAGACAGCATTTCTTTTACATCAGATGCATTCAGCTCATCATCCTTGCCTGTATTTTCTACCGATGCTGTATTTGTGGCAATAAAGGTTTCGTTTTCAAGATAGCTTGCCATTTCTTCATCACTTACCTTACTGTCGTCGCTGATCTTGTCAACCGCCGCAAGTTTGGTATCAGGATCGGTAACCGGCTTGTCGTTATTAAAATACAACCATCCGCCTATTGCTATTGCACCGGTTATAACTGCAGCTGCAGCATAACGCATTAGCCTGCGGGCAGGGTTCATGCGGATCACCTTTGCCGGCTCAGCTTCTTTCACGCGATTCAAAATGTTACCGGCAAGGTTCTCGAAATAACCCTGGGGTACCTGGTAAACATTTTTATCTTTTAATGCATCGAGTACGGGAGAGATTTCCTGCAATTCGTTGTTCACAAAATCAACGGCCTTCATTCCGCCCACTACATTCTCACTCAGCTCGCTGAAATATCCATCGGGTACATGATAAGGCGATTTTTTATTCAGCCCGGCCAGTAAAGGCGAAAGCGTTTGCAATTCTTCGCCTGCCGATAAAGATTCGGCCTTGATCCTTTTTAAAATGGCCTCAGCCAATCCTTCAAAATACCTTTGCGGTACCTGGTAAGGAAGGTTAAAGCCGATCTCCGCTACAGTAGGGCTGATCTGCTTTAATTCACCTGATATGATTGATTTAGGTTCCATTGACTGCCTTTTGAGACTTAAAAAGGGCGTTATGGTTTAATGATTCAGGATATAATCCTCAATTTTTTTAACGGCATGATGGTAAGAAGCTTTCAACGCCCCTTCAGAGGTTTCCAACACCCGGCTCATCTCTTCGTACGGCATTTCATCATAATAACGAAGGTTGAAGACAATCCGTTGCTTATCAGGCAATTGCTGTATGGCCAGTTGAAGTTTCCATTCCAGTTTATTGGCGTCGAAATACTTATCTGCCTTGATCTTGTTGCTAAGCCCGCTTTCCACATCGCTGAAAGACACCGATGATTTTTTCTTCTGCTGTTCTAAAAAGCTCAGGCTTTCGTTAGTGGCAATACGGTAAAGCCAGGTATACAATTGGGAATCTTCGCGGAAGTTCTCAAGACCATTCCAGACCCTGATGAATACGTTCTGCAGCACATCATTGGCATCTTCATGCTCCACTACCATGCGGCGCACGTGCCAGTAAAGCTTTTCCTGGTATTTTTTAATGATGGCAGTAAAAGCCTGCTCTTTGGTAGCAGGGTTGCGGAACTGCAACAGCAGTTCACTATCCTGGGTGGTAACTGCCATAAGTAACTGTTTTATGCATTCTTGCGCGCTAAGACCTTCTCAGCCGCCGTAACAACATTCGGCGTGTCCAGTCCATACTTTTTCAGCAGCTGGTCGGGTGTTCCGCTTTCACCAAAGGTATCGTTCGTTCCTACATATTCAATGGGAACAGGCAGGTGGCGGGCAGCTACCTGCGCAATGGCATCGCCAAGTCCGCCAATAATATTATGCTCTTCGGCAGTAACGGCGCATTTTGTTTTGGTAATAGACTTTATAATGGCTTCAGTATCCAGCGGCTTGATCGTATGAATATTGATCAATTCTACGCTGATGCCTTTTTCTTCCAGTATGCGGGCAGCTTCTACCGCTTTCCATACAAGATGGCCGCAGGCGAAGATGGAAATATCGGTTCCTTCTGAAAGTACCTGTGCCTTACCTATTTCAAAATTCTGGTCGGGCGCTGTAAAATTTGGCCATTTTGGGCGGCCGAACCTGAGATAAACAGGTCCTGCATAATCCGCAATGGCCATGGTAGCAGCTTTGGTCTGGTTAAAATCGCAGGGAACGATCACGGTCATGCCGGGAAGCATCTTCATCATGCCAATATCTTCCAGTATCTGGTGGGTAGCTCCGTCTTCACCCAGGGTAACACCTGCGTGGGATGCGCAGATCTTCACGTTCTTACCGGAATAGGCAATGGACTGCCGGATCTGGTCGTACACCCTGCCCGTAGAGAAGTTAGCAAAGGTGGTAGTATAAGGAATCTTACCGCCAATGGTAAGACCGGCCGCGATCCCCATCATATTGGCCTCAGAAATACCGCATTGAACAAAACGTTCAGGGAACTCCTTCATGAACTTCTGCAGCTTCATTGATCCGGCCAGGTCGGCCGTAAGGGCTACTACATTGGGATTCTTCTTGCCCAGTTCATAAATTCCTTCTCCGAAGCCCGAGCGGGTATCTACTTCATTCAGAACTTTTATATCCTTTAGCATGACGTGAATTTGGTGAGCAAATGTAGGGGGAATATTGATTATTAGCTATGGCCGGAGCAGATGAATTGGAACAAGACCTTATTTAATCATCTCTGCATCTTCAATTGCTGACAATTGCGATGCCTGATGGTCTGGTTTATTCTTGTTTGTTATCCTTCCTACCCAAAAGCCCACTACACCAAATACCAGATGAACTAACCAGTTTAGAAATTTCATTACAAACTCCTCCTTCCCTGCCCAAACCAGCCAGCCAATGAATCCAAGAAAAAGGATCATGATTATGATCATCATTATGGAAGTGGTTATAAACTGTTTTTGTTTATGACCCGGGCCGGCCATCATCAATTTTGCATTTAGCTCCATCGACTTTTCTGCCAAATTTGCATCAGCCTCAATTCTTTTTTCTCCAATCTTTAACCGCTGCGCTTCAAGCGTAACCTGCTGATGCTGCACGGTAAGAATCTGCTTGATGGTTGGAAGATCTAATTCCGTATTAGACTTTCGGGATGCTTTGTTGTAAGACATACTTAAATTCTACGTATACTTTTCCCAGGTGATGCTCACCTAATTTTGGAGCAATAAAACGGGTTGTTTTTATTGCCTGCCTGTTGTTGCGATAAACCTTAATAAATTGCTCCGGCGCAAAAAATCTGTATAGTTTATTATTTACCACGCTGTAAATTATTTCAAACAAAAATACCAGTTTGTTTAATAAAAAATCACCACCTGAAAAGATTATCCGATAACCGATTGAATTTTTTTAAGCAGAAGAATGTCTGTAAAAATCTCAAGAACATCATCCGGATTTTTAGTAAATTGTATCACAGTTTTGCAACTGCATCACAGCTACACACGACACTTTCCACACCAGCGTTTTTCCTAAATATTCCACGAGACTTTCACGGGACATTCACGAGACCTTGGCGGGATATTCACGGGATGTAAATCAATCACAACTCCGTGGTTACTCCGTATATACTGTATTGTATCTATATCAATAATAGCATACAGCGATGCTGCAACCGAATACTAAAAACTTATTTGTATACTGATTGGCGGACGCTTAGGCAGAGCAATGGTCGCAATTAATAGCAGATCACTATGTGACCAAAATAAAACTTACTTAAACTGAAGTATTAAAATCAAGAAGTATTAAATCGGCTAATCGGCTAATCATCCCATCAGCTAATTC
>JBAVMD010000156.1:0-2214 GCA_049689695.1 Chitinophagaceae bacterium
CACAAAAACTACATGATTATGAGAAAACATATATCTCAGGCAGTCAGTGCTGCCGGATGATATTTTTCGGACAACGCGTGCAAATCCTTATCTTCTACCTCTTTCCTTTTATCAGCAAGCTTCAGGAATCGCTCATACAACACATCGATATCATTGCGGTTATACTGGTAACCTAATTTTTGGAACCGGTGTGCAAGGGCAGACCTTCCGCTTCTTGCCGTTAAAACGATCTTCGATCCTTCCGCTCCTACTTCCTCTGGATTGATGATCTCGTACGTTAGTGCATTCTTTAAAAACCCATCCTGGTGAATACCGGATGAATGCGCAAATGCATTGCTTCCCACAATAGCTTTATTCGGCTGCACAGGCATGCGCATCGTTTCCGACACCAGCCTGCTCATTGGATTTAATTTTTTTGTGTCCACAGTTGTATGATATCCCAACGCAGCGTGCTGACGGATGATCATGACCACTTCTTCAAGCGAAGTATTTCCGGCTCTTTCACCAAGGCCGTTGATGGTGCACTCTATCTGGCGTGCACCGCTCAGTACACCTGCTATGGAATTGGCAGTGGCCAGGCCGAGATCGTTATGGCAATGGCAGGAAATAATTGCTTTATCGATATTAGGAACATTGTTCACGAGGTAGGCGATCTTTTCTCCATACTGATGTGGAAGGCAATAGCCTGTGGTATCAGGAATGTTTACCGTTGTAGCGCCTACTGCAATTACCGCTTCAATCACCTTTGCGAGGTAATCATTATCGGTACGACCTGCGTCTTCTGCATAAAACTCTACATCATCGGTAAAATTCCTGGCCCATTTCACGCATTGAATAGCGCGTTCCAGTATTTCTTCACGTGTAGAATTGAATTTTGAACGGATGTGGTAATCAGAAGTCCCGATGCCTGTATGAATGCGTGGACGCTTTGCATAACGAAGCGCATCCGCTGCGGTTTCAATGTCTTTAAGTACAGCGCGGCTGAGCGCACATACTACGGTTTGGTTCAGCACACGCGCTATTTCTGTTACGCTCTGAAAATCTCCGGGCGATGAAATAGGGAAACCTGCTTCAATGATGTCAACTCCCAGTTGCTCCAGTTGCAGCGCCAGTTCTACTTTTTCAGTAGTATTCAGCTTACAGCCGGGCACCTGCTCGCCATCGCGCAGAGTTGTGTCGAATATGTATATCTTGTTGTCTGGCATAGGTTGTAAAGAATCAGGTCAGGTATTATCTGACCCCGGGTCTGATAATATCAGATCAGGGGATCAGACTCAGATCAGGGATCAGTATTAATCAGATCAGGGGATCAGATTAATAGCAGGCTGCTTATTTTTGTGTTGCTTGCTATAGTATTCAATAAACAACCTGCTGTACCGAAAGTATCTCTGATTGTGCTGCCAGCGAAATCAAATTAAGTATGATTTTACACTGCGCAAGGCGGGGCAGATCGGCTGAAACACAGGCTAGTAAAGGACTTTAACAATTTTAAACTACGATGCCCAACCGGACCACGGATGCCCTTTTTCAACTGGTAAAATCACTTGAAAAGTCCGAAAAGCGGAATTTCAAGCTCTATATCAAGCGAAATTCCTCCAGCGATGACCTCAAGATCATCCACTTGTTCGATGCAATGGATAAGATGGAACTATACGATGAAGAGCTGTTGCTGAAGAAAAATAAATCGATAAAGAAGCAGCAGCTTTCCAACATGAAGGCGCATTTGTACCGGGAGATACTTGCCAGCCTGCGATTGATAAACGATGCCAACAACATCGATATCCAACTGCACGAACAGATGGGGCACGCAAGGATATTGTACAACAAGGGCCTTTACCTGCAAAGCCTGAAGGTGCTCGACAGAATGAAAGAAGTGGCAAGAGCGCATAACCAGGTCACTTACCTGCAACAGGTTTTATTCTTCGAAAAGAAAATAGAAGCCCTTTACATTACGCGAAGCATGCAGGACAGGGCCGACCAACTGGTGCATGAAGCCGAAGAAGTGAATGACCGGCTCAATCTCATCAGCCGGCTATCGAATCTCTCTCTTCAATTATACAGTTGGTACATCAGGCATGGCCATGCACGTACTGCCCAGGATACGGAACAGATCGAATCTTTCTTCCAGAAAAATCTGCCCGCGCATACTGACCAGGTAAAAGGATTTTATGAACGATTGTACCTGTTCCAGAGTTATTGCTGGTATGCATTTAT
>JBAVMD010000157.1:0-10127 GCA_049689695.1 Chitinophagaceae bacterium
ACAATATCCAGGGAAGTTGCTAAAGACCGCGGCTGGCCTTCAATTTCAACCTGCCCGTATACCATTTGCTTATGAACCGGAAGCCAGGCTGCGTTCTGCCATTCATTAATTCCATCTTTTTCTACACACTGAACGCTGGAAATAAGTTTCATGCCCTTGTTATCAACGCCATTTCTTTTAAGAACATCCTTCAGAAAGGCTACAACCGTACAGGCATGATAATGTGCAAATTCTCCCGCTGATAGCCAGTCGTTTTGCTTGCTGATGAGTTGTCCGGGCAAATTTCCCGGAAGATCATATTGCTTGAAGCTTACGTCATAAGTATAGACATTCAATTGCTGGTTCACCAATTGAAGAGGCTCGCTTTGCGGGTGAATGAATTTTTCAACATTGAAGCCGTTAGCAGCAGCGCTAATTATTCTTGGCGACTCCTTTAATACCCGGCCTGATTGAGCGTCAATGATAATGTTTACATAGTTGACGTGAGAATGTTTATGCAGGCCTTCGCATAAACGATGATCTGTTGGCGCCAATGAGGATTCATGTTTACTGATAACATCTTTAATAATGTATACAAGCAGCCAGTTCTCTTCAAAAAAATAAAAATAAAGCTGCGGCATGGCGGATGGAGGGATTTTGTTGCCGGTGTATTCTTCTGCTTTTTTAATGGCTTCTGCAGGAGAAACAGCTGCAACAGCGCTCACATTTATCTCAGGCAGCATTGTTGAGTTGATGGATATAAGATTGTAGTCCTTATCCAGCTCAATGCAAATATTAGAACCGTAGATGCTGATATTGTTCACCCTTTGCCTGAATTTAACCAGTATGTTTTCGGTAACAGGCGCCTGCTCCGTTTGAAAATGAACAAAGTCCAGCTTTGATTCAAGACCAACAACAGGGTGATTGAAAAATTGAAGCGGGCCTTTATCTCCCTCCATAGCCTTGTGCAGATGGTCCTTCGCCGCGTCTTCCGGCGTAAACACAAACCCTGTGGCGGTACTCAAAGCTGCCTTTTGAGAAGAGTTTATTTCCTTGAATATTTCGTTGCCATCTTCTGATTCATGAAAAGAAAAAGAGTGCAGCCCATTATTGTATTGATTATTCATAAAAAAATTTGAGTTGAACAATGCACTTCAAAACTAATGGGATGAAGAGGCGGACACAATGAGGTTTTCACTGTATAAAAGGCAGGAATATTCCTGTTTATACTGCGGTTTATTAAACAAAACTGAAGGGTGTTATCCGCAGAATAATGTAAAAGGATGCTATCGGGCTTCAAAAAAAAATCTTATATTCTGGTATTATTTACCAAAACAATTGTTATGACCAGCAGGCAAATCTCCCTTGTTAGACAGAGTTGGGCCATTGTGGGGAAACTGGACCCTGTAGATGTTGGTTCGCTCTTCTATTCAAGACTCATGGAAGTAAATCCCGCAACAAGGCCACTCTTCCGAAATCCTATACCGGAACAATCAAAAAAGATCATAGCAATGATCTCTTTCGTCATCGCTAACCTGGATAATATAGAAGATATTCTGGAAGATATAAGAAAGCTGGCGAGACGTCATGTTGGTTATGGCGTGCAAAAGGAACATTATGAACAGGGAGGCGCCGCATTGATATGGACATTGCAGAAAGGCCTGGGAGAAAACTGGAACGAAGAGTTGGAAGAAGCGTGGACTGCCTGTTATGCAACACTTGCAAATGCTATGATAGAAGCCAGTGAGGTTGAGCTATAGAAAACTATTTGTGATCGCAACTTCTTTTTATGGCAACCTGGTAAAAATCCCCGACCGTTTTGATCTTTTCGGCAACATCGTCCGGAATGGAAATTTTTAGTGCCACTTCAATCTCTATTATCGCTTCCACAATATCCAGGTCATCTGCACCAAGGTCTTCTGTAAGCCTGGCCTGGGGAACAATATCAGATTCCTTCCTGCTCCAATTCTTTATTATTATTGAATTGATATTCCTTTTTACCGCAGCCTCGCAATCCTTTGTTGGAGGAGTAACACTTGCTGATAATGAGTCGGTAGTTCTTGCGCTTTCAGTCCTGGCAGACTCATTACAGCCGGCAAGAAAGCTGCCTGCAAAAAATAAAACGGCGAGTACTGCCCTTGCAGTCGTTTAAAATTGAAAATTTAATATATACATGCTCTGAAAAGATTTTATTATTTTGCCAAATGGCTGAAACCGGCCAACCTCGAATGTAGCCATATTTAAGAAATCAATTCACGAACAGAACGTATAAGAAAATAAACCTGATGCCCAGTGCTGTGCTTGACCTCGATCTTGTAAATCTTCCCGAGCAAATTTCAGGGCTTGATGATTATACTCATGCTTTCATTCTCATCCGCTATAAAACTAAACCCATTGGGCAACTCAGGATACCTTTGTGCAATGGGCAACTGAACACAGCGCATATTTATCCTGATCTGATGCAGGCAGTTGAACCCAGGCTGAAAGAAGTGATGCTGCATGAATACCTGCAATGGGATGAAAGAGATATTGTAGATTATATACCGCCAACAGCAACAATAGCTATTTGCACACGCAACAGGACTGACGATCTCAAACGCTGCCTCGAAGCATTACTGAAGTTACCGGATGACGGGCAGGATATTTTAGTGGTTGATAATTCCCCGTCTACCGATGAAACAAAACAATTGGTTGCTTCTTATCCTTCAGTAAACTATGTACTGGAAAAACGCCCGGGCCTTGATTTTGCAAGAAATACTGCGTTGAAGGAAGCACGCGGTGAAGTAGTGGCGTTCATTGATGATGATGCTGTGCCCGATGCCAACTGGCTGCGTGCATTGCTCAAAAATTTTAACAGCACGCAGGTGATGTGTGTTACCGGAATGACCATGCCACTTGAATTGGAAACAGACGGACAGGAAGCATTTGAAAATTACAGTCCTTTCGGAAAAGGATTCAGGCGAAGAATTTTTTCTTCGGAAACACACAATCCGCTCGCAACAGGACAGATAGGCGCAGGTGCAAATATGGCTTTCAGGAAATCTGTTTTACAGGCAGTGGGAAAGTTTGATGAAGCGCTCGATGCAGGCACGCCAACAGAGTCAGGAGGTGATCATGAATTCTTTGCGCGCGTGTTGCTGGCAGGTTATCACATTATATACGAACCGGAAGCATTGAACTGGCACAGGCACAGGCGAAGCATGCGCGATACTATTAAAGTGATAAGGGGATATGGCATTGGCGTTTATGCGTATTGGACAAGATTGCTGCTGGTAGAAGGCCAACCGGGCGTTCTAAAATTTACGTATGGGTGGTTCTTGGGTGAGCAACTGCCGAATGCGTTCCGTTCCATGGTAAAAAAACCCGGCAGCAAGCCATTGGTGTTGTTGTTTGCCGAGTTTCGCGGATGTTTATTAGGCCCCTGGAAATATTATTTATCCAGGAGGCGGCTAAAACGTATTCATTCCTCCCTATGAACCCTGCTGAAACAAAAATAACCATCATCATTCCAACGCACAACCGTGCGCCGTCTACCAAACGCCTGCTCGACAAGCTGGCGCTTCAAACCTATCCGAAAGAATTGATGGAAGTGATAGCTGTGGCCAATAGCTGCGAAGACAATACGGTTGAAATGTTGCGATCCTACCATGCTCTTTATGCATTTCAATATGCAGAGACCAGTGGCGCCGGCCCGGCTGTTCCGCGTAATAAAGGAGCGTCCATGGCAAAGGGAGACATTCTGATATTTCTTGATGACGATGTTGATCCCTCCGAAGGTTTGGCAGAAGCGCATGTTCGCGCACATGAAGATGATCGCAGTGTAGTGATCGGCTATCTGCCTTTATCCATGCCTGAAAGAGCTGGCTATTTCAGGAAAAACCTGAAGATGTGGTGGGAAAACAAATTCCAGCAGATGCGTAAACAGGGATACCGCTACAATTATGAAGACCTCATCAGTGGTAATTTCTCCATTTCTGCAAAACTGTTTAACGAGGTCGATGGTTTTATAACAACACTGCGCTGCCGCGATGATTATGAATTAGGGATACGCTTGCTTAATTCGAATGCCAATTTCAAATTAAGCATGGAAGCGCATGGGCTTCACTGTGATGAGGTGACTGATTTTGAACGATCCCTGAAAAGAAAACGCGAAGAAGGGAGGACCGATGTAAAACTCTGGAGAACCCACCCCGCAACTACCAATTCACTTCAGAATGAATACCGGGAAAAAAAGTTTGGCTTTCCGGAGTCGAAAAAAGCTTATTTTTTAATTCACTGGCCCCGCCTTACAGATATGTATGCAAAGCTTGTTAAAGGCCAGTTGAAGATCATGGAGCGTTGGGGATTGCGTGGAAAATGGTCCCGCGCCAGTTACCGCTTACTTACGTATTGGTATTACAGGGGGCTGATGGATGAACTTAAAACACAGGAAAGTCTGCTCAGGTATTTTTCTCACGAGCCTGATGAAAGCGGAATAAAAAAAACAGACATCAACCTGGAAAACGGATTGAAAGCAGCAGAAGCAATACTGGATGAGGAGCGCCCGCATGCAGCAACTATTTTTTATGGGCATGAAAAAATAGGTACTATACCTTTTAAACCCGGAACAGAACGGCTGAAAGGCGTGCATTTGCGCAGGATATTAGCTACCACCTTCTCAAAATCACTGATGAAAACCTTAGCTTTAAAAAAGCTATCGCAAAAAACAGGCGCTATTTCTTAATAAATCGCTTTGACATATATAAAATATGGCCACGAAGATTCTTGAACTGGACTTAGCGGAGCAATTGCAGCCTGTTTTTTATGACAAAGATTATGATCATTACCGCATACTGATACGTTCACAAAAACAACCGCTCGGTTGGGTTAGCTTTTCAAACGATGATAAAGGGTCTGTTTCACCGGAAACCTTATACAATCATATAAAAAAACAGCTTGGCAATGTAGAGCATCAGGGTTTATTACGCCAACTTAGCCGCGAAGATGCACACAACTCTTCATCTGTAGGCATCAGTGTTGTGGTTTGCACACGCAACCGTGCTGCACAATTATCTAATTGCATCATTCACCTGCTGGCTCTAAAGTACGAGATGTACGAGATCATCGTGGTGGACAATGCGCCTTCAAACGATGATACAAAACAGCTTACTGCCAATCTTCCTGTACGGTATGTGCAGGAAGAAAAGCCCGGCCTCGATTGGGCGCGCAACCGAGGCATCGCCGAAGCTAAATATGATATTGTTGCTTTTACAGACGATGATGTTCGTGTTGATGCTAACTGGCTGCAGGCGATAGCAAAAATTTTCCAGGATGAACAGGTAATGGGAGCCAGTGGCTTTGTGGGCGCGGCAGAACTGGAAACACCTGCACAGCATTTATTTGAACTGCGATATGGCGGTATGGGCCATGGATTCAATAAGTGTTATTTTAAAAAGGAAAGATTAAGCAGCAGGCAATTGCTTTGGGCAAGCAGCTTTGGCATTGGGGCAAACATGGCTTTCAGAAAAGAGGTGTTTGCCAGGATCGGCGGTTTTGATACAGCGCTCGATGTAGGCACTCCGAGCCATGGAGGCGGTGATGTTGAAATGTTTCACCGGCTGGTTGCAAAAGAACAATTGTTCGTTTATGATCCTTCTATGCTGGTATGGCACTATCATCGCAGGGAAACATCCGCATTAAAAAAACAGATATTCGATAATGGCCGCAGCTTTGGTTGTTATCTCATCGATTGCTATCGCAAACGAACAGTAAGCCGTTGGACCGTCATTAAATTTTTTCTGAAAGAATGGCTATACAAATGGAACCTGAAAAATCTTTTTAGTCGACGCAGCACCATTCCCGCTTCATATACCCTGAACGAAATGCGCGGAATGCTCACCAGCCCCTTCGCCTACATTCAAACCAAACGCAACGATAAAAATATCAGAAAAAAATATCAGTGACCCCCCTTGTGCCTTGTCCCTTGTTCCTTGTACCTTTTGCCTTCTAAGGTTTTAACCGTTGAAGTTGTTCAACAGTATCCACTGCAAACCATTTCTCCGGAAATGTACGGCTGCAATACAATTGATCTTTTTGTATCAATCCGCTCCAGAGATCGTAAAAATTTTCAACAGGCTCAATCAGTTGATTGATCTTACAGGGATTTAATACCTGGATGCCCGAGCAGTAAGAAGCTGCGGGTTCATGCCGCGACAATTTTTTCACAACATTATTTTCGTGAAAAATATAATCGCCTTCCAATCCTTCCACTGGCTGCACAGGCACTACCATGCATGCCGGACTGTTGAAGGAAAGATATTCATCAGCCAATGTTTCGAAGTCGAGATCTGTTACGTTATCACAGGTGAGCACAAAAACGGGTTCGTTAAGGTTCTTCATGAGCGTGTTGAAGATCCACCAGGCATTGTCGTGCCCTTCTGTATTAAAGATGCCCGTAACATTGTGCTCTATCACATGCCTGGCCAGCATGGCGCCTTTGTATCCTACCGTGATGTAAATACTGGGAATGTGTTTGCGTATCTTATCAATACCGATGGCTATTAACGTGCTTCCGTTAAAGGGCATCATGGCTTTAGGCATGCTGTCTGTAAGCGGCATTAATCGCATGCCGCGCCCTGCGGCCATGATCAATGCATGGTTCACCGTTTTGCTCATAGCTCTTCGCTTGGTGGATGGTCTATGATCGCCAGGATCTCTTCGTCGCTCAATCTTTCTGTATTGGCAGATGACAATCCGAAAGCAACCGGTTTTTCCACTTTATGATTGAAAGAAATAAGGTAATGTGTTATGTTGTTATAGATCACTTCTTCAGTGTAAGGCAACTCCAGGTCGCCTATCAGAAATTCATCGTCTCTTTCTCCCGGCCGCCCTTCAATTTTTTCATAGCGCCCGCCTTTTTTATCCGTCCACACTTTCAGGATGTCTTCGATCTGCGCGGCTTTCATTTTTCGCGAGAGCACTTTACCCTGAACCCGGTCAATATTGTGCAATGCGGCGATCACGAGGTTTACAGCTTCATCCACAGTAAAAAAGAAACGCCGCATTTCGGGTCCTGTTGTACCGATTACCCCTTTTTCTTCGTGCATTTTTTTCCAGATCGGCAGCACTGAACCGGTTGACCAGGCCACGTTGCCGTAACGTACGCAGGTGAACTTCGTTTTGGATTTATCGTTCAGCGAACAATACATCCTTTCCATCAATGCTTTGCTTAAGCCATACGTATTGCGAACAGGCGGGGCTGCTTTGTCGGTAGAAATACCGATCACCGTTTCCACACCGGACTGCATGGCCACTCTTGCCACGTTCTGCGATCCCAGCACATTCACGTCCACGCATTCCATCGGGAATTTTTCCGCCAGGTCAACAAACTTGGTGGCGGCCGCATGTATTACCACATCCGGCTTGAACTCTGCAAAGGCATCTCTTATCGATTCAATATTGGCAACATCCATGGGCGCAATTTCACAACCGGTGAGTTTTCCGGCGCCCATGTTCTGCTTGTTGTTCCTGCCGGTAAGAATTACCCGGTATTCGTCTTTCAGCTTTAGCCCAAGCCGCTTGCCGAGGAAACCGGTGCCCCCGGTGATAAGGATGGTTTGCTTCATAACGTAAATAAAATTGAAATATCCCAAACCAGCAATTTCACCGCATTAAATTGGTTTTAATCGGCAATCCCGAACTTCCTGTTTTTTGTATCCAGCACCAGTATGGAGTTGATGAAGAGTTTATTACCCGTCATACCCCCTATGCCCATTTTAAGCATCTGTTGTACCTGGCTATCGCTTGCACCTTCCATATAAGTGGCTTTCCTGATGGCAATTTTGCGGGATGCAATGCTCAGGCTGTCGTTGGTAGTAAAGGTATTAGCGGTCATAAATTTATCCCAGGACCTCACTTTATATTGAACCGGCGTAGCACCGGGCGCAGCAAGCGAGGTGCATATCTCCTTGCTTGTTAAAAGTTCAAAGGCGCTTGCGCCCGTATCAAAATAAAGTATCGTTTTCTTTCCACGGATAACAGCGGGCAACAGGATGCTGTTTCTCATATACATAAAATCAGTAAAGGAGATTCCGGAAGTAATGCTTTCCGGTATCGCAGTTCCAATAAGCATTTCCCCGCCGCGGTAATCAATTACGGCCGTTCTGTTATCGATAAAATCCACGCCGAGCGTACCGATGATCTCAATGCTGTTTTTATTCTTCCAGTTTATTGATGGGTCGCCTGATTGTATTACTCCGGCATCAATACATTCTATTTTTTGCTTGCCGATCGTGAAGCTTGTGTTCATTAACCTGGTGGATGAATCGTTCAGGTGAATGGCAGGATATTTCGCCTGTATCGCTTTCAACTGATCACGATAGAAAACCGAGTACGGAGCGCCCGTATCAAACTGCATGTAGAACTGTTTCGGACAATTGGCCAGTTTAACCGGGATGAGCAGGGCCGCGAAAGGTTCCCAGCCGCTACCCGCAGAGTCTCCCTGCCAGATGAATTTTATGTCGATGTTAGAAGCCGGGAACACAAAATTGCTTTGAGGTTTTGGGGGCCCGGTTTGGGCAGCGACGGCATTTACAAAAACAATAGAAAGGATGATAAACGCCTGGCGTAATACGATCGCGAATCCCTTTAAATGACACATATCTTTTTTTGCCCGAAAGTAATGGCACAACAGTACTTATGCTCCCGACATTCACCCGTCATTTACCCGACTTAAATTGGTTATCAGTTATTTATGATTGGCGCGATCGAAGTCCATTTGTTTGATCTGCGCCAGGCTTTTCACGATACTGATGGCATTTACGAAGTACATAATGAAGAAGGGCCACAAAAAATACACCGCATATTTTTTATTGAAGTATGCAGCCATGAGCAGATCATAAACCACTACCATTAAAAAAAGCAGGTGGGTTATGATCACCCAGGTGATTTGCCCTCTGATAAATTTCTTTGCAAACCGGATCACCCCGATGTTTTCCTCTTTTCGCTTTTTAAGCAGGTAAGCGGGAATGAGGAAGTGAACATAAGGCACCACGATGTAGGAAAATGCGGAAAGGCAAAATACCTGCAAAAAATGCCTGCCATCTTCCTCCTTTAAGGAAACCTGCCCTGCAGCAACTGCGGGTGCGGTATCTGCTATGCCCTCATTTATTAAGCTGCCAAAAGGCAGGTCCAGGGCCTTAGCAATAGCTTTTATAGTATAAGTTCTGGGAATGCTTTCTCCACTTTCTATACGCTGAATGGTGCGAACGGTTATGTTGGTAAGATCAGCAAGTTCTTCCTGTGTAAGGCCTTTGGATTTTCGGGCAGAAGTAATTTTTTGGTGAAGGGTCATGCTTTTATTTGATGCAGTTACTTGTCCATTGCAAACAGATCGCCCTTATTCCATGACGGCCTTGCCGTTGTTTGTGCAATAGAATAGCTGATGAGAAAGTTCAGCTGCACATAAGTTTTAGCGGCCGTGAAATTGAAAATGCCATCCATGCCATCCGCAGACTGGTGATAATATTTAGCCCGCCATTGCTTTACAAAGGCCACCATATCAAAGCCCGGTATATTGCTCTTATTGCCGTATTTTATGTGTAATGCGGGTATGCCGTTCAAAACAAAGCTGTATTGATCGCTGCGCACAAAACGATTTTCGTTGGGCTCCGGATCTTTCTCGATATCGAGACCAAGATAACCTGCCGCAAATTCAACATTGCTCATAATGCTTGAATGTTCGGCGCCCAACGGAACAACGGAAAGCAGCGGTGCAATAACGGTTGGCATATCGGTATTTACATCCGCTACAATAGAGCCTTTAGGCACGGTAGGATTGGCGGCGAAATACGAAGAACCGAGCAGGCCCATTTCTTCAGCCGTCACCATCACAATTAAAACAGAGCGTTTAGGTTTGGCGCCTGATGTATATATCCTTGCAATTTCAAGAAGGGAGGCAACGCCTGATGCATTATCGTGTGCGCCATTGTAAATGGAATCACCATTCACAACCCTGCCGATGCCCACGTGATCGAGGTGTGCGGAATGAACAACGTATTCATTTTTCAATACCTTATCTGTGCCCGGGATCAATCCCACTACATTATAACTTTCAATGTCTGTGTGGCTGGTAGTATAGCCCGCAGCTATCGAGAAAGGCAGGTCAAAAG
>JBAVMD010000158.1:0-8267 GCA_049689695.1 Chitinophagaceae bacterium
GACCGGCGCCATAGAAAAAAAGCCGCTGGGCGAAGCGGATATTGCAATCACCATGCAATTGTTGCGTGAACTGAAGCCCCATCAGATCTATTGCGCAGGCGATCTTGCAGACCCGCATGGTACCCACAAAATATGCCTCGATATTATTTTTGAAGCAATGAGGCGTCTGAAGATAGCCGGTGATGACTGGTTGAAGGATTGCTGGGTCTGGCTGTATAAAGGCGCCTGGCAGGAATGGAATATCGAGGAGATCGAAATGGCCATTCCAATGAGCCCGGACCAGGTAATGAAAAAACGTTTTGGCATATTCATTCATCAATCGCAGAAAGATATGGTGCCCTTCCAGGGTACAGACACGCGCGAATTCTGGCAACGCGCAGAAGACCGGAACGCCGAAACTGCAAAACAGTATGCAAAACTGGGCCTGACACAATACGCAGCTATGGAGGCATTTGTGAGGTGGATGGGAATTTGAACCCTTTCATCATCATCAACCGGCAAATAATACTCAGCAGAAAAATATACCTATAAGTGGTATAAAAAAAATGCTGCTTCAAGTTACCTTTACTACCATCGTTCCCGTCTAAACGTCCGGCTTTTCTCTGCTACCACATCTTTTTAACCAATAAATTGCCATCATGAAAAGTTTTTTTCAAACAGCCGTTACGGCTGCCTGCCTGTCTGCATTTTTATTTGCTTCCTGTAAGAAAACCGTACAGGATGTAGCCGCGGAAGAAAAAATATCCGCTCCTGATCCCGGAAAGAAAGCTAAGCTTTGCAACATTGAAGAGATCATTGTCAATGATCCCAGCTATGCTAACTCTTCTGCTGTTTTCGTGTACAACCAGAAAGGAGATCCGGTTACAGTCACTCCCTTTCTTGTAGGTACCGGCCGCCCCCGCCACGAGTTCAGGTACGATAAAAAGCACCGGATGACAGATTACATTGGTGCTTATACAAATGGTTTTTTTGAATTCTGGTATAAGTATACCTACGATAACCACAATAAGATCATTAAAGACACTCAATTTGTGTTTGGAACTTATGGCGCTGAGCCAACCAACTCATTTTATGTGCGCGTTACAGATTATACCTACGATTCAGAAGACAGGATCATTCAAACAAATACTACACAGCTGCAGCCGGATGTTATAGTATTCAGCTCGAATTATTCTTATGACGCTAACGGCAACCGTGTAGGTGATACTTATGACAACAGGATTCACTTTCGCCGCACCAATCCTATCTGGATGTTCATCGACCGGAATTACAGCGTGAACAATCCCGTAGCGCCAACCAGCTATAATTCTATTGGATTGCCTACATCCTATAACCAGTCACAGGGATCCGGGCCGAGTTTTTTACTTGGAACCATTCAAATGCACCAGTCGACAATCATTTATGATTGCAAGGGAAATATTACGAATTGATAAATAGCTAAATGCTTTTAAATAAAAAAGAGGCCGTCAGTGACGGCCTCTTTTTTATTAAGAAAAAATTCCAATCAAAGATGAGGCATCATTGTTCCTCGTTTGATTTCAAAACTTTCGATTTAAATAAAGCAACAATGGTTCCGCCAATGATGCCGGTTGTAAGAAATTCATTCAATTTTGTGATCTGCTCTTCGGTTAGCCAATAATATTTAGCAGGAAGTAAAAGATGAGAAATTCTGGCTATCAGAACGAAGGCAACACCCATGACAGCAATGCATAAAAGAACTACAAAACCCCAATGCATGGTATTTTGCTCTCTCCTTTTTCTGCGCGATTTTGAAATATAATCTTTGCTTTCTTCCCTGGCGCGTTCATCAACCAGGATCGGCAGATCAGGCTCTGAAATATATGCATGTCCCGGATCAACCTGCCGACTGTTCATGTACGGATTTTCGGTTTGCAATCAATTTCTGCCTGTAGTGTTCTTTTATAAGATTGTTAGGAATGATAAGCCCTTTTTTACCGAAGTTTTGAGGTGCATTGAAAACTTTATCCCAGGGACTATTTTTCAGATGCGTTAATGTAGATAACTGAAGACCGTTGTATTCTTTATATTTTTCCCAGACTGTTTCCAGGAGAGCTATGGTTTCTTCATTTTCAATTTTAGGGAAATAACGCTTTGAGCCTTGCTCTTCATCTGCAAAAGATGTAATCTGGCTATTTGCAAATGATTTGAATTTGTGATAAACCGCCGGAACAACAGGACCATACTTCCAGGCTTCTACAGCTTCACTTAACAGATCTTCATCTTTTACAGCAAGATGCCATCCATGTGAAATATACACCAGCTTGATAAGTTTCAATAAGGTGAGCTCTTCGCCGGTATCTAGCGATTTAGCTACAAAAAAATTGGCGACAGAAAGAGGTGTGTTCATAGCTGTAAAAATATTTACTATTTGTTTACAGAAACGGAGCGGGTAATCGGCTGGCAAAGAAAAATTTTATCCGATTGTGAAAGTCTTTTAATTACACTTTTATCTCAAACATCTTAGGCACGGGCGCCTTGTTCACAATATGCCTCCTGAAAACCCATAGCTCGCGGATATTTCCTACTTTGATCAATTGCTGATCATATAATTTTTCATTATCGCTTATCATCACCCATTCGTCCATGCTCTTCATATAAATTCTTTTTAACAGCAGGGCTTCGTGTGTTACAATTACATATATGTAGAAGTTTCTTAATTGCGTCCAGTCTTCACGGGGGACCATGCTGGCTAATACAATATCGCCTGAATGAAAAGTAGGCTCCATGCTTTCTCCTTCTACTTCAAAATATCTCCATATTGCTCCTCTTGGATCAACACCCGGAGGCAGCGCATATTTTTCAAGCGTATCAAGGAATTCAACTTGGTCAAACGCACGAACATAGCCTGCCTGAGCTTTAAAAGGCACCATCTGTACAAGGTAAGGCTGGCTCATGGCTTTGAAGTTGCGCCTGGTGGTTAGATAGTTATCTGCATAACCCGCAATTTTTTGCGTTTCTCGCGAAGTCTCTTCAAATGATATTTTCGTTTTATCGATAATTCTCGCGAGAACATCTGCTTTTTTTATGATGCCGGTTTTTTCGATATCCTGGTAAGTCCGATAACCCACTTCCAGGAACTCTGCCATTTGTTGCTGGGTCCACCCGCGCTCATTCTTATAGTCTCTGAGCTTTTCGCCTAAATGTGCCATTTACCTTGAATTTTTACAAACATACGCAAAATACTTCGAAAAAATATTTACGCAAAAACTTGCGCATTATCCGGATAATTATCTATATTTGTCGTCCAATGTTCTTATAAAAACCGCGATTGGTAAGGCTGAAAAGATTGAAAAACCAGCCTTGATTGAGCCCGTCACAAGGCGGGCTTACCATAATTAAAACTTTAGGTTATGAAAAGGTTCAACACTTCAGCGCAGGCAGTAAAAAATCCAAACTTTCACGAAGAGTTCGGACAATACCTGAAAGAAAACGGGTACCTGCCCGGCTCACAGCTCACCGACGTGATCTATTATTTCAAGAAAGATCACGGTATTATGATCACAGGTGACAGCGTGGATTTTGCTGTTTTTCCGCAAGGTGAAACATCAAAGGGAAAGCCTGGCTGCTCCCGTTATGCAGCTTTCACAGGCATTAACCAACTGGATATTTTCGGCTGGATGATGTTGCTGCACATTACCGGCGCAGTTCCGCTGAAGCAACTTATCAGGGAAAGTGACAAAGATTCCATTTCACTGATAAAGAACCTGGCCACAAGCGAAAAATCAGAACCCGTGCGTGTAACGGCTTAGATTTTACCTGACCATTAAAAATTATTCTATGGATAGGAATGAACACAGCCACGACAGTGAAATGCACCTGGCAAAGCAAGGAGAAAGACTACAGATGATGCCTATTGAACAGGCAAAAGACTGGTACAACGACTTCGTAAATTTTTCCAGATCGATACTCAAACAGGACCTTGATTACGGGATCATTTCCGGAGCCGCAAAACCATCTCTTTACAAACCCGGGGCTGAGAAGCTTCGCTTTGTATACGGGTTGAGCTCAGAAATGGAATGCAAAGATAAAACAGTTGATATGGAGAGGCCGTTCATCGACTACTCCTACCGGTGTACCATCAAAAGTAAAAACGGGCAGATTCTCGCTCAATGCGAAGGCAGTTGCAACAGCATGGAGCCCAAATACGGATATCTCTGGAAAAGCCTGGCAGAATTACCGGAGGATACTGACATCAGCAAACTGCCCAGCCGGAATGTTGGAAAAAAAATAACTGAGTTTGATTTTGCCATTCGTGGTTGCGCAACTACGGGGCAATATGCAAAACCGAAAGACTATTGGGAGAAATGGATAGCCGTGATCAATTCGGGTCAGGCTAAAAAAATAAAGAAGAGCAGTTTATCAGGAAAAAAGTTCGATGCATGGGAACTGGATGAAACTGTAACACTCTACCGCATCATTAATCCCAATGTGATGGACCAGAAAAATACCATCATGAAAATGGCGCAGAAGCGTGCCTTTGTCGGAGCCATTCTGCTTGCTACCGGCGCCAGCGAATTCTTTACACAGGATATTGAGGATATGGAGATCAATGGCAGGATCCATAGCAATGAAAAGCCGGTATTAGATGAAATAGAAGAAGAAGCGCAATGGCATTCACAACTGGAGAAATGCAAAACGCCTAAGGATGTTGACGACCTGGCATTGAGAAACAGGGACAGAATTGCTACATGGCCCGCATTGCGCAAACTGTTTGTAGATTATAAGAACTTATTGAAGCGCCAGCCCCTTTATGCATAGTCATTGGATAATTAATTGACAGCGCACGCCGCTGCACGATCAAATATTTTTTCCATTAACCATTAAACCAGCCCTTGTCCCCCCCAAAGAAGATCGCTGAGCAATCAGCGGTCTTTTTTTATTTTGACATCTTAGCAAATGCTTTCATTTTTGCTTGTGCAGAAGTAAGTACTGGATTATTTCCAAAATCAGCCAGGTCATTCCAATGCTTGATTCACGGAATTCACGTCTTTTCATTCCTCATTTGATTTATTGTATTCTGAAAGATATTCTCCATATATCAGAGCAAGAGAATGGCGTGTATTCTGATCCTCCAGACCAAGCTTTAAAGCTGTTTCAAAATGAAATTTAGCCTGATCTTTATCCGCAAAATGCTCAAAAAGCACTATGCCTAAATTGTTATGAAAAATCGGCGAATCAGGATTTTGTTCTACTGCCCAGGTGAAATACTGCTTTGCTTGTTTATAATCCTGCAGGTTGTTAAAGAAGAATGCACCCAGGTTATTTAATGCATCAGCATTGCAAGGTTCAATTTTTAAAGCGTTCTCGTACAGATATCTGGAATATGCAAAGTCTTTGAATTGGTCAGAAACGATCACACCGAGTTCCACAAAATACACAGCTTTTACAGGGTCTATCTTTATAGCTTCTTCATAATGCATTTTTGCTTCAACGTAATTGTTGCGATAGCTGTTAAGAAAATGCGCCAGGTTAAAATGAGCATCTGCATTACCGGGGTTTTCAGCCACAGCATTCCGGTAAATATTTTCAGCGGCAGAGAGATCAGAATATTGTAAAATCAGTAAACGGCCTAAATTATCGCCCGATATAATATCTCTCGGATTGCCCCGTATTGCCTCTTCATAGTGCAGTCTTGCACCATCATATTCATGGATCTTATCTGAAAGCAAGTCTGCCAAGCCAGCATGCGCTGCTGCATAATCCGGTTTTATCTTTAAGGCCATCTCGTAATTTTTTCTCGCGCCCTCATAATCATAAAACCGTTCACTCTTAAGAAATGCAAATTCAATATGTCCGTGAAAATGCTGAGGGTTGATCTGCAAGCCTGTATCATAGTATTCCCAGGCTTTGGTATAATCATTCAGATCGAAATTCAGAAGACGCGCCAAACCTAAATACGCATCACAATCATGCGGGTTCAGTTTTATTGCTTCCTTGTAATGCGCCTGGGAAGCCGAATAATCAATGAAATGCCGCTTTAAAATATGTGCCAGCAAAAGATGTACTACAGCATCGCCTGGATCAATGCTTAATAACCTTTGGTAGTGGTATTTTGCGTCGAAGAAATTTTCAAAATGGCTGGACAATAGCAGTGCCAATAATTTATGAGCTCCTGCATTGCCGGGATTGATAGTGATTGCCTCTTCATAGTGTTTTTTTGCTCCCGTGTAGTCAGCAAAATGACTGTCCAGTATTATAGCCAGACTAATGTGCGCTTCTTCATTGGACTGATTAATGGCAATTACTTTCTCATAGTTTTTTCTGGCGCTGCTGAAATCATTAAAATGCTTTTCTAAGAGTGCTCCAAGGCAATAATAAGACGCTTCATTCAGGGGATCAATTTCAATCGCTTTTTCGTAAAGTGTTTTTGCGCCTTGATGGTCACCCAGGGGTTCAGAGAGAATATTGGCCAAGCCACAATAGGCGTCTACATAAGCAGGATTGATGGTGATTGCGGATTCAAAATGCATTTTTGCTCCAGCATAATCATACATTTGATGAGCAAGCATCTGTGCCAGGTTGTAATGAGCATTTTCATACAGCGGGTTGATCTTAATAGCAGTCTCATAATGCTTTTTTGCTTGATCGAGGTCCATGAACTGATTTGAAAAAAGTATGGCGAGGTTATTATGCGCCGCATCACTATCGGGGTATTTTTGGATCAGGTCTTCATAATATTTTTTTGACTTCTTATACTGTCCGAATTCATTTGCCAGAAATGCTCTTGCAAACAATCCATGAACATAATGGGGATATCGATCTAAAAACTTCTCCAACTGTATTTCAATTTCTTCTCCGTCTTTCATGTTCACTAATGCCAATACATGTTCCAGCAATCCATTTTCCTCAAACCCGATGAAATTCAGAATATGTCTGTAATTCTCACATTTTAAGTTCTCATACGCACGAGCATTCCAATCCGAAAGTTGCTGAAAGAAAATACCAAGAGAACAGAAAATAAAATTGATCTTTCTTTCATACTCTTCATAATCCTTGTTAGGATAACTGGATTTTATCAGCTCTGCTTCCTTTAGCTTGAGGCTCCAGATATCATAATAAATTTTTCTTGTATTTGCTTTAAAAACCTGGTTTGCATTACTAAGAATGATGGGCAGACTTTTTTCAAGTCCATCATTCACGATTAGCTCGGTTACTTCGTACATGCAATTTTCACTGCGCAAATATTCATCGCTAATAAGCATCAATACATAATCGGACTCATGTATCCTATGCATAAAATCTTTCCAACTGGCTCTATAAGGCGAATCGCGGATATCTCTTATGAACGTTATACCTATTTTTTTGAAATCATTATCAATTTCATCAGCAATAGCGCTATCCGCCCAGCAGTAGGACAGGAAAATATTCGGTGAAGTATTTAAGTTCCCTTTTGATACCATATTTCCTTTAAAAAATCTCTTACGCAATCCCGGACATCACGAAATCCCGGCAGATCCATACAAACCTTGTGGCTATTCATAGGTAAATATTAAAAAAGTTACACCAAAAATTGAAATAAAAAAGCCCCACTTTTCAGTGAAGCTTTTTTTACCCTATCCTGATTCAGCCCAGAAAAAACTCTTACAAAGGGCCTGGTTATTTTTTCTTCCTTTTAAACTCATGCCTTACAGGTTTAACCCATCTGTGTGGTTTAAGCTTCACTGCCTCATCAGGCACAGGCGCAGCTTTTACCAACTTAACATCCATATCATTGTCTTCTTCCAGTTTTATAACCAATCCCTGCGCAGGCATAATGTCGATTGATGCAGGCGCAAAACCCTTGCCCGTAAGTGTTACCATATTGGGTGTTGACAAATGCCGCTCATAATTTTTATAATCCTTGGGCACGCTCACATTCAGGTTCAATTTGCTTTTATTAGAAGCTGTTACTTCGTATGCACCCGGGCGCATAAGCATGGAAACAACCACATCACCCTTCAGTAACTTTTGTGTAGAATAAACCTTGCTTTCTTTCTGCTTTTCACTGGTGAATAATTCCGCATGAAAACCACTCTCCCCTCCTGATGAGTAGAACACGGCAAAGCCACCGCTTTTTATTTTATATTCATCGCTTTTATCTTCACAATCGCAATTATCTGCTTTAACACCAATATATTTTGACATGTCGATATCAGCCTGCGGCGCTTCTTCTTTATCATCGCTACGAATGGCAAACTCTCCCACCTTGTTGTTATTCTGATAAATAACACCGGTGTATCTTCCTGCAGCAAGCGGATGGCATACCA
>JBAVMD010000159.1:0-5474 GCA_049689695.1 Chitinophagaceae bacterium
ATATGTTGAGCAGGGCGATTCTGTTTATTTATTTCCTACCGGCGATCCGAGCTTCCTGCACAGGGATTTTAAAAAACAACCGGTGATCGATTTTTTAAAGCGGCAGCAAAAGCCTGTTGCCATCACCAGCAGCAACTGGCAAAGCGCTCCTCTTGGTTTTGGATGGTCATGGGATGATTACAACAGCAGCTACATGGCGGAAAGAAGCCCGCTTCCGGTTTATGGCAATGTGATCCGCTTTGTGCAAACACAAACCCCCAATGAAGTCAACGGCAAAGACGAACCAGTAATTTTTACAGAGCCGGATATCAACTGGAAGCTCAATTTCAATCCGGATCCTTCAACCAAAGTTTTTTCAGTAAGGCGTCAAAAGGCAGAAAACATTTTTCGCGTAACAACCGGCACCGAAAAATATAGAGAAATCGACATCCCATTCGTAACCAATGGCCTTCAATCCGCAATCGAATTATTAAAGGATACCGTTTCACAGGAACTCATCATCACGGATCGCAAACCTCTAACTTCATCCCGATCGCTATCGGGACAACCTCGAACCCTATACTCCCAACCCACCGACTCGCTCCTCATTCCCCTTATGCACAACAGCGACAACTTCTTTGCTGAACAAACACTTTTAATGGTAAGCCAGCTCAGGCTGGGAACCATGAACGATGATCGGATTATCGATACCTTATTAAATACAGATCTAAAGGATCTGCCGCAAAAGCCACGCTGGGTAGATGGCAGCGGCCTTAGCCGTTATAATCTTTTCAGTCCACAGGATTTTGTGTGGGTGCTCAACCGCATGAAAACCGAGTTTCCTTTTGAAAGATTGAAGAAGATATTTCCAACGGGCGGCCAGGGCACACTTCGCAATTATTACAAGGCAGACAGCACTCATTTCTTTGCAAAAACAGGTTCATTATCCGGTCACCTGGCCTTGAGCGGTTATCTGACCACGCGAAAGAACAAGCTGCTTATCTTCTCCGTTATTGTCAATAATCATAACGGTTCCGCTACAGCGATCCGCCGGCAGGTGGAAAGGTTTCTACAGGGCATCGCCCGTAAATACTGATCCTCAAGGCATAACATCCTTCAAAAAAATAATGCCCGAAATCCCAACCCTGCATTTTAAGCAGGCGTAAATACTGTCAATTAACCTTTGAACGGCAATTACCAGAGTTAACCTGTTGCCGGAGACACCGGTTCATCATCAATTCCCTGGACCATCAAAACCGACATGTATGAAGAAGTTATTTTACTTTCTTGGTCTTCTCTGGTGCTGTGCTTATCTCTTACCACTTTCTGCGAAAGCAGAACCCGATTGCAGCGCCAATTTTACTTTCAGTATCAGTAATCGGACAGTTAGCTTTCAATCTGTTGCCGGGCTTCCGGCCGGCACTACGCATTGGTGGACTTTTGGCGATGCCACTAATTCGGGAGAAGCCAATCCCGTGCATACTTATGCAAATCCCGGGGCCTATTGGGTAACACATTATATATATAACCAGGCCAGCAACTGCCGGGATACTGTGGTGAAAGCTATTACCCTTGATTCAACTAACTGCAATATTCAGCCGAAGTTTGAATGGCGAAGGGATTCCGCCAACTGCCGGAAGATCAATTTCATTAACCAGTCAACGCCCATTTCGCCCAACGTTCATTTTATCTGGAAGTTCGGCGATGGCAGTTCTTCAAATGATGTCAATCCATCCCATGTATATGCCAATGATGGTGTATATACCGTATGCCTGGTGATAGAAACAAATAATGGCTGCAGAAAAGAGTTCTGCCAGCAGGTGGAGGTTCGCTGTCAGACCACCTGCAACCTGGAAGCAAGATTTGAATTCCGAAAAGACAGCATTAATCCGCTTAAGATATTTTTCATTAATCAGACGGTGATACCTGCCAGCGGAGCGCAGTATTTATGGACATTTGGCGACGGCTCCCAATCAACCGATCGAAATCCTGTTCATGTTTATGCTTCGCCTGGCACTTATACAGTCTGCTTAAAAGTAATGGTCAGCAACACCTGCGTGTCTTCTGTTTGCAAGACCATTGTTTTGACCAATAATTGTAATCTCCAGATCGATTTCAGCTGGCGGTTTGATTCGGTACAACGCAACAAAGTTTATTTCAAGAGTCTTGTATCGCCGCTTACAACTGCTGCTGTTTTTTACAAATGGACATTTGGCGACGGCACTATTTCCAATGAGCCAAACCCCGTTCATGTTTACCAGCAACCGGGCGCCTACAAGGTTTGCCTGGTAGTGGAAACCGCCAATTGCCGCAGGGAGATCTGCAAGGAGATACTTATCCAAGTTCCACCACCACCGCCGCCTTGTAATGTGACCGCAAAGTTTGAGTCGTGGATCGACAGTTCTAAATGGTTTAAAGTATGGTTTCGCAATTTCTCGCAGCCCATACAGAACATCTGGAAAACTTCCTGGTCGTACGGTGATGGAACCAGCTCGCAGGATTTTAACAGCTTCCATGAGTACCAGCAGCCGGGCAAATACTATGTGTGCCTGAAAGTGCAGAGCCTGAGCGGTTGTATTTCTACTTATTGTGATTCTGTGATCGTTCGCAGGAACGACTCGTGCGAGAACCGGTCTGATTACAGCTTCCAGATTTCAACCGGTAATCCGCTGGAATACAGGTTTAAGCCGAAATATCTGAACGCGGCCTGGCAATACCTCTGGACATTTGGAGATGGCACCTCTTCTACAGCTATGGCGCCTGCGCATAAGTTTCCGCAGCGTGGTATATATAAGGTGTGCCTTAAGGTAGTTACCGCCAATAATTGCGCTACTACTACCTGCAAAGAAATCAGGGTGGGGCTTGACGGGCGTGAGATCATTTCAAACAACATACCCGTATATCCCAATCCAGCCAGGAATGTAGTGAAGCTGGAGGTGCAGGTAGACGCATCAACCACCCTGCAATTGCGGGTGCTGGATGCCACCGGTGTACAAAAAATGGAATTCCGTACCCCGGCCATGGCCGGCAATAATTATATCGGGATACCCGTTGAGAAATTGAATAACGGCTTCTATATAGTAGAGATCCGTTATGCGAACCAGGTAAAATTGGCTAAATTTCAGAAAGCTGATTAAAACAGGAACTCATTTGACAGGTACCCCGAACGATACTGAGTTGGTAAGAGGTTGCATCGTCAACGACCGCCGGGCCCAGGAACAGTTATACAAACAGTTCTATGGGCCGATGGCGTCTATATGTACGCGTTACACCCGCAACCAGCATGATGCTATTGAAGTGTTGCACAATGGATTTTTAAAGGTGTACAAGAACATGCACCGCTTCGATGCAGGCAAGGCCTCGCTCTATACCTGGATCCGTACCATTGTTATACATACTGCCATTGATTTCATACGGCAGAAAGCGCGCTGGTATGTGCCGCATGGTGAACTGGAGAACGCAACCGAAGCGGGAGTGGAGGCAGAAGCAGTGCACCGGATGTCGGCCCAGGAGCTCTTAAAGCTCGTACAGGAATTACCGCCTGCAACGCAAACGGTTTTTAACCTGTACGTAATGGAAGGTTATACGCACAAGGAGATCGGCGGCTTGCTGGGCATCAGCGATGGCACCAGCAAATGGCACCTGAGCGAGGCGAGAAGACAATTACAAAAATTAGTTTCTAAAAATGCTAACGTAGCGCAATGAACAATTTACACTCAAATGAAAGATACCTGGCAGACAAACTGCGCAACACGCCGGTCCCGGATGTAGACCAGTCGTGGGAAAAAATGCGCGGCCTGCTGGACCGTGAGATGCCCGAGGCTGCAGGCGCCTGGGCCGGTTATAATAAGTGGGGGTGGATGGCCATGACTGCCGGCATCATTATGGTGGCTGCCTGGCTTACGCAGTTCCTGAACAGGCCGGACCAAACAAAGCTTGCAGGAAAAACACAAACAGAAAGCAGCAAGCTGAATGCAGATAATAGCGGTAGTGAAAAAAGCACTGCTGTATTAAATAACAAACAAACTACTTCCTCGTCTGAACAAACAATTACTCCTGGAAATCCAAGCAATCAACCTCAAACAACAAACCCGCAAGCAGTAAATGCTACAGGGACCGATGGCCAGAACGAAGCCAAAGCAGAAGGTGATAACAGCAACAAGGCTTCTTCATCTGCCAATAAACAAAACTTTTCTACAACTGACAGGAATATTGTTTCGAATGAGGTAAATAAAGATCGTGTTGAAGCCAATCGTTCCCAAACAAGTCAAGCTGATGTTGTTAAGAACAATGCCGGTAATGATAAAGCATTTAAGCCTGCATCGAAACTGAAAAGCAGCAATAAGATTTCGGTGGATAATACAAAGCAATCAAATCAGATCGTAGCTGATTCACACAAAAATGCAGTTCAAACTATAGCTAACCGCACACCTTCTGCTGTGCCAGGCAATGAAAAAAATGAGCTGCAAAACACAGAGAATGCAATTGATGTAAAACGGGCGAATATAAATACCTCGATCATCGAAGATGAGAACGCCATCAATCCTGCTGATGCTTTTAGCTCAGTAGCATTCAATCAACCAGGCACTCAGGCCATTGCGGGTAAAACAGATAAGAAATCGTTAAGGGAATTGCGCAAACAATACATAAAGGAAGATAACCGCCGCATGAGCAGATCCGGCATGCGCGGTAATTTTGGCGATAATGGCAAAGACATCACTTTTGCTGCAGGTCTTGCTTTACCGCAAAGCATGACATTGAGCGGACAGCAGTCGCCCTCGTACGGCGTAAGCGGCAAAAGCAACAAGCTTACAGATTATTTACCCGCTCCTTTCTTCCAATATTATCTCAACAGCAAGCTTTTTCTGCAAACAGAGTTTCATTTTCAATCTCCGCAATACACAGACCGGCTGCTGCTGGCAAGAAGCATAACTGAACCTTCATCCAACATGAAGCTGGAAAAGAATGTCTATCTCGAAAAATTATATTACTTCAATATTCCCATTAACCTTTACTACAGCCCTGTAAGGAATGTATCTATCGGAACCGGCCTGCAGTATTCATCGCTTTTAAGTGGTGTGGCATCTTTTGAAGAAAGAAGAACAGAAGGGCAAAACCCGGTGGCTTATCAATCCGTTACGCGTCGCTTTAAGGATGATTCAGTGGCGGCTAAATTTGCACCGAGCGAATGGCGCTACCAGTTTGACGCGAATTATTATGTCAGGAGATTCACATTGGGACTTCGCTACAACCAGGCCATGAAAGATTTCGTGAACCTGCGTATCAATAATACCCTGCCGCTTACGCAGGACAGAAACCGCTCTTTCCTGTTTTACCTGAGGTATAATATCTGGGAAGAGAGGAAAAAGGATTAGATAAAAAAGGGAACGCGGATCATCAGGATCAATTAAGATTTATTAGGATTAGCTGTTGTGTTTTTTGATTCACTCAAAATTGTAAGAACAAATCTTAATAAATCTTAATTGATCCTGATG
>JBAVMD010000160.1:0-2223 GCA_049689695.1 Chitinophagaceae bacterium
ATCGTGAAGCGTTGCTGCGGGGTTCGGGATGACAGTGAGTCGCGGAGCGAATGCACAATCCGTGTAATCCTCAAATCCTTCTTTCAATCCGTGCTTATTTCCTCCATCAACATTACATATTTCCCAAACCATACACTATTGAGTAAATTGAGCTATGTCCCGGCTAATCTATTCAACATTTACAATTGCACTTATCTCGATGACTTATTGTGCGCATGCACAATCAACATCATTTACAGTGACCGCCTATTACGCAGGCGGCGCTGCGCAGGTCGACAGGCATGAGGCGGAAAAGCTCACGCATATCATTTATAGTTTTTGTCACCTCAACGGCAATCGCCTGCATGTAGACAATGCAAAAGACAGCCTCACCATTAAACAACTGGTAGCGCTGAAAAAAAGAAATCCTTCGCTCAAAGTATTGCTTTCTCTCGGCGGCTGGGGCGGTTGTGAAACCTGCTCCGATGTATTTGCCGATGAAAACAACAGGAAAATATTTGCAGCTTCAGTAAAAGAACTGTGCGAATATTTCAAGACCGATGGAATCGATCTCGATTGGGAATATCCCACCATACCGGGTTATCCCGGTCATAAATATGCGCCGGCCGATAAGCAGAACTTTACTGCGCTTGTCAAACAACTGCGTGAAACGCTCGGACGTAAAGCCGAGATCAGTTTTGCAGCAGGCGGTTTTCCAAAATTTCTGCAGGAAGCCGTTGAATGGAAAGAAGTGATGCAATATGCTGACCGCGTTAACCTCATGACCTACGATCTTATCAATGGTTATGACACCGTTACGGGCCATCATACCGCCCTGTATTCTACACCAAACCAACTCTATTCCACAGACAACGCGGTTCAGTATCTTGTACAACTCGGCATCCCGCGTAACAAGCTGGTGATAGGCGCAGCATTCTACGGAAGGATGTGGGAGAATGTTCCGCCAGCTAATAATGGATTATACCAGCCAGGAAAATTTAAAACAAGCGTTGGCTTTCGCGATTTTGCAGAAAAATTTTCACCCGCAAAAGGATTTGTGCGTTACCGCGACAGCATTGCCCGTGCCCCTTACCTCTACAATGCCGCGCAAAAATTGTTTGTTACGTTTGACGACGAGTTATCATTGAAAGATAAAACACGCTACGCCCTCGACCAGGGCTTGAACGGCATCATGTTCTGGCAGCTTACGCACGATGTCCCGGGGAAGGGGTTGGTGGGTGCGATTGCTGAGGAAGTGAAGAGGAAGCTATGAGCTGCGAGCTGCGAGCTACGAGCATAAGCTGCAAGCTGCAAACGGCTGTTTCTGCTCGAAGCTCATAGCTCATAGCTCGCAGCTTCTTCGTAACTTCCCCTCTCAACACCTCACACATGGATCAACGCATTATTACCCTCTACGACGAGTACACACACAAACCGTTGGGCCGCGATGTCTTTTTAAGAAAACTGGTGAAGATCACCGGCAGCATGGCCGCGGCCATGAGCATTTTGCCTCTGATCGAATCTAATTACGCACAGTCAGCGGTTACACAAACAGATGAACTGTTCACAGAGCGCATAAAGTACGAAGGCGCCAACGGACAAATGAGCGCCTATGTTGCCCGTCCTAAAAAAGACGGCAAGTACGCCACCGTAATGGTCATACATGAAAACCGGGGATTGAATCCGCACATAGAAGATGTGGCAAGGCGCGCTGCAAAGGCCGGCTACCTGGCCATTGCTCCCGATGCATTGGCGCCACAGGGTGGCACTCCCGAAAATACAGACCAGGCAAGGGAGATGTTTGGTAAACTGGATGCACAACAGAACCTGCAGAATTTTATTAAAGGCTTCGATTATATTAAAACCCGCAAAGACAGTAATGGCGCATTCGGCTGTGTTGGCTTTTGCTGGGGTGGAGCGCTTTCAAATCAATTAGCGGTGAACATGCCTGAGCTGAAAGCTGCTGTTGCGTTTTACGGCCGCCAACCCGATGCTGCGGATGTTCCTAAAATAAAATCAGCAGTGCAGTTGCATTACGGGTCGCTGGATGAACGCATCAATGCGGGCATCCCGGCTTATGAGGAAGCTTTGAAAAAAGCAGGCGTGAAGTATGAGCTTTACATTTACGAAGGCGCTAACCATGCATTTCACAACGATACGGCCGGGGCCCGCTATAATGAAGCAGCCGCTAAGCTTGCGTGGCAACGCACGTTGGACTTTTTTAAGAAGTATTTGGGATAGATA
>JBAVMD010000161.1:0-1657 GCA_049689695.1 Chitinophagaceae bacterium
CATAGGTTTGGTTCCTGAGTTTGAGTGTTACGATGCCTGCGCGCCGGCATGGACGCAATACATGCAGGAAAGGCTCATGGATGTAATAACAAAAGCGAAGCAATAGAGCAGATGAAGCATATTCAACTAACGAAATAAAAATAAAAGCAAAATGGGAACATCAGATTTCACTACAACTATTTTAGTAGACCAAACGCCGGAAGAAGTTTTCAACGCCGTTAATAATGTTCGTGGCTGGTGGTCAGAAAGCGTTGAGGGAAACACCGCTAAACTCAATGAAGAATTTCTTTACTACTACAAAGATGTTCATATCAGCAAAATGAAAATCGTGGAATTTGTCTATCCAAAAAAGGTGGTCTGGCTGGTGCTGGAAAACCATTTTAATTTCACCAAAGACAAAACAGAATGGAATGGGAACAAGATTGTCTTCGAAATTTCTGAGAAAGACAATAAAACAGAGCTGCGTTTTACACAAGTGGGATTAGTTCCCGCATATGAATGTTATGATGTATGTCGCGATGCATGGACAAGCTATATTCAAGGAAGTTTAAAGAGCCTGATTACAACAAGAAAAGGGAAGCCGAACGCGAAAGAGGGCGGACTAAACGCCGAGTTAGTTGAAAAATGGAAGCTTCCTCAAAAATGATACTTATTTATTTTGCATTATTGAAGCCAATGTACCTGACTTCACTTATTTGTATAATGGGCTGAATATTTGTGTAGTTTTTAAAGTCACTAATTACTGCATCTCTGTTTTGACCTATCGCTTTATTGTACCCGGCTACGTCCTTCACATAAAAATAACCAACAGCCAAATAAGGTACTTTATCATTGGGCGTTCTGCCAGCAATGCCCTTATCAATTTCATAGAATTTTAAGTTTTTGCCTAAAAATCCAGCAACCATTGGCATGTGTTTACTCTCATAATAGGCCATGTCAAAGGTCTTTCCTTCGCCGTTTGGATATAGAATTGCGACTTTAAATAATTCATTTCCGGATGTTGAAGAATGTATCAGTTGACTGGTTTTGCAACTTAATAAACCGATAAGGGCGAAGGTTAGTAAAACGAGTTTAATTTTCATTGTCGCCTCGTACACCCTGATGTGTTTAGTACTCATATTACAATGCCTTCCTTTCTTATGTCCTGATAAACACCTTGCATAGAAGTTTGTTTTTTTCCATTGAAACAGGAAGTATAGAAAGCATCATTCCATACTTCAATTCAAGTTGAACGCTAATAGGTGAAGTTCTTAAAATTTCCTCCGCAGGGCGAACGACGGGTTTTCCTAAAACAACAGCAAAATCAACATCTGATTCCTTGCCAAAATCTCCCCGGGCATATGAGCCAAACAGGATAAGCTCTACCAATTCATTTCCATATAAGGTCTGGAGATTGGCCTTATATTCATTTGCAATCTGATGAATAATTGGAATCACGAGGTTAGTTTTCTGCAAATTAAGCTTTTTCAATAAAGGACGATATTTCGAACCTACTAAGAGCAATTGCGAGCGAAACCCGCCTATGCTAATCCCGATAGCTATCCGGACGGCGAGCGAGGGCGGACTATAGGTTACAACTTTCGAACCTATTACTCAATGATTTGCGAAGAATTACTAATTTTATCGGTCAATCCAGGTATTATAACCAGTCCAGTCC
>JBAVMD010000162.1:0-5639 GCA_049689695.1 Chitinophagaceae bacterium
GTTGTACAACAGCAGTGCAATTGAAAAGATCAGGATGTTGAAAGAAGAGAATAGCGTGTTCAACGATGTTGCCGTGAGAAATTGCTGAAGCCTTCCATGATCGCCAATACGCTGTATGATGTCTCCCGCCTTTTTAATATCGAAATACGAAACGGGTAATTTCATCAGCTTGATCCAGAAATCCGACAGTATGGATATGTTCACACGCGTTCCTATGTAAAGCAGTATCCTGCTTCGCAGAAAATCCGTTATCACCCGTCCTGTAAAAAGAAAGAACTGCGCCAGCAGAATCACATACACATAGTTTATATTCTTTGTATTAATGCCTACATCTACTATGTTTTGGGTAAGAAAAGGAAATATCAGTTGCAGGATGCTCGCAATGATCACTCCAAGAAACAACTGAAAATAATAACGCTTATAATTACGCAGATATCCCGCCAGGAATTTCCAGCTAAGTTTTTTTTCCTCCTTTATTTCCAGTTCATGAAATGCGGGAGTTGGTTCCAGCAGCAAGGCGATGCCGGGATGCTGATCTGCGGTGCCTGTCCATTTTTCGTGAAACTCTTTTGAATTGTATTTAACCAGGCCATGTGCGGGATCTGCAATGCTGATACGCCTGGAAGTAGATCCGGGCAGTAAGACCACAAAATGATTTTGCTCCCAGTGAAGGATGCAGGGAACCGGCGCCTCTTCAATCAATTTTTCAAAGGGAATTTCTACGCTCAGTGTTCTGAACCCTGTTTTCTCTGCGGCTTCGCTTAAACCTAACATGCTTACGCCACGTTTGCCGGTTTGCGCATGCTGGCGGAGGTAGTCTATATCAATAGCTTTTCCATGGTGCTTGCAAATCATCCACAGGCAGGTAGGACCGCAATCCATGAAATCCCTTTGTTTTTGGAAAGCAAATCTTGCCATCATCAATTTCTTAAAGTAAAATAAAACGATACCGGTATCTGCCTATTCAGACAGGTATTTATCAAGCATTGCTTTAATTTCTGCGTTGTCCGGCCCGGGAGCGCTTGGGTTGACCAACATTCCTTTTTTATTATAGATCAGGTAACGGGGTATGCTCTGCAGATTGATCTTTTTAATGAGCGATGCTCCTTTGGGATCAGCTACCAGGTAACTATTGCCGTAGTCCAACAACTTTTCCGCACGGGCAGCTATTTCCCATGGCAGATATTTCTGATCTATGGACAGATACACGAAAGACACATTCTTATCCTTGTATTCGCTCCTCAGTTTTTCAGAAGCAGGCATGGCGGCCCTGCATGGAATACACCAGCTTGCCCAGAGATCTACATACACCACTTTTCCTTTTTCTTTATTCAGCAGATCATTGAAATCGATTGCTTTGGGATTCCCCACGCTTGTGAGAAATGTTTTTGTAGGATCACCCGCTTTCGGCACAGAAGCATAAGTGGCCGTGTAATACCTGGAAAATGCTTCGTTGTTCCTGGCTTTTACAAGACGGTCGGAATAGCTCTTATGCACTTGCTCGCTTTCCATGTTCTTCATGCTTTTTGCACAACTGAGCAAGAGATAATCTTTCACCCCTCCTGTGAATTTCTGTTCAATAGAATCATACGCCTTCTTAAAGTCAATGCTGATGCCGCCGGATATCTTAACGGTTTTATTCTCCATCACTACCTGGCTTACGTAGCTCCTGAGAAACTGGCGGTAAGGCTGGATCTGCAACAGTTCATCTTTTGAAAGATCGTCTGCAGCAAAGTATTTATTGAAAATATCTTTTTTGGGCAAGAACCGGGAGAGGTATTCATACTTCACAGCGTTACGGTACAACTGGTAATATTCTTCACTGAGCGATCGGTCTTTTTTCATTGAATCGAGCACTGCATTGTGCCGCTCGAATTTTACTTCATCCGGTTCAAAAAAATACAGTCCGTCCAGCGCCCGCTTGAAAACCGTGTAGGAATGATCTGATTTTCCCGCTGTATTGTTCACTGTGCAATAGACCAGTTCATTTGGAAAGCTGTATATTTTTTTTGCATAGTCCGGCAGCGCAGCCGCTGGCTGTTTATAGGAAAAAGTAGCGATATCTCCGGGGTGGAACTGGTAAATGAGCATGCCGGGATAAGCGTTTACAAGAACGCAGCGGGGCGATGTGGCGTTTATAACGATCGTATCGTTCTTTTCATAATTATTTACCAGGAAGCTTTCTTCGTCCTGGAATTCATTCAGCATTGAGAATTCAATGGTATTCTGCCGGATAGATTCCCCTATTCTCCTCTTTCTCAACTCTTCTTTATCCAGATGGTAGGTGCCAACAAGAGTTTTGGAGGGATTGGTGGTTTTTTCAAACACCAACATGATTTTATCGGATGCAGGCATTTTACCGGACGCAGGCCTTGCATCCTGCCCTGCTTCTGTTTGGGGTTGGGCGCAGGATTGAAAAAAACAGAAAAGCACACAGCAGCTTAAACTAATGTAGTGCATGTAATTTTTCATTGTACTGAGTAAAATAATTTCCTGAATTAAAAATAATAAAAGGCCGGTAAACACAAAGAGCTTGATCAGGGTTCAGGTGCTTACCGGCCGGTTAGCCGTTAGTTCCAGTAGCAGGAATCACAACACCAGTTGGTTACAGTTCCGGACGAACCGTCACTGCAGTTTTGGTTGGTGCCCAGCATGCCCTGAGCGTCATCAATGGTAGCGCCATTGCCGTTAAAATCATGAACCATGCACCAGGTTCCGTTTACTTTTACACCGCAATTACCGCCGCCAACACCACCGTTGATTGATTTTTGAGCATCCCGGTTGAGGACTTTTACACCTTGTAGATTCTCGAGTGACTTAAGCATAAGGCTTTTTTTAAAGGTTAAAAAAAAATGGTATCTATACTGGTTAACTCAGTACAGTGTTGAAGGCCTTGCTTTCATGGACGGTATGTTTGATTTTTGATCTTTCTACCCTGATCAATTCTTCGAGAAAGAACCCGATATCTTCCGGTTCATAAAATACAGGAAATTTTTTTCCATTGATGATAAGGGACGGTGTTATAAATATGTTCTGGCTGAGGCACCATTTTCTTTGTTGTTTCAATGCGCCAAGTGCATCTGCACTATGCATCCTGCTGTGCCTTTCATAAAACGCATCCGGGTCCGGCCTGTGGTACCACTGGTCCAGTTCCTCAGCGCCCTTTTGCGGATCATTGATATACAATTCCAGCAGCTTGGCCGCAATAAGCGTTCTTTTATCATTGGCAGTTTCAACCGGCACATAAAAGCGAAGGCTTACCGATATTTCAGGGTAATCTATTATCCATTTGTTCAACTGTGCATGCAGCGCTATGCAGGAAGTACATAGAGGATTGGAAACAAGAACAATATTAACGGGGCCATTGCCTGCCCCGAGCTTGATCTCAGGAACGCCGGGCATTGCAGTATCCAGTTCAGGAAGTTGTTTGTAGTAAGCCATGAAAAGGCGATAGTTTCTCCTGAATGAAAGCAGTTGTATCTCCAGGTTCTCATGCGCGCTGTTTTTTTCCAGTTGTTTTTTTATGAATTGCCAGCTTAGCCACAGCAAAACCAAGGCAGTGAGCATTTCCAGGATCAGCGAAGCGCTGAATGCAAACCCGGTATTGTTTACAATAGCGGGCATTGCAATAATGCTTTGCGCTGCCAGTATTCCGCAGATGGCGAGACAGAGCGGGCACCAGGTTTTGAGCACAAATTTTTGAAGATAAAGCGAGCCTGCAATGACGGGCACACCACCCAGGCTGATGAAATACAGATAATATGCTGCCCCACCCTGTAGCTGATGTAAGAATAACCAGGTAAATGTTTGAAATGAAAAGAAGATCAGCGAAAGATCATAAAGTTTTATGTTGCCGGGTATTTTAGAATACTTTGACTGCAACACTGCGCTGCAGTATGCAGTTGCAGACAGGCTGCAGAATTTTTCAAATCTGCCTGTATTGAACCCCAGCTCTTTAGCTGCAATCAGAAGACTGGTGAATACGCCCGCCATTGCCAGCAGAAAATGAGACATTGCCAGCAGGTCTGGAACAAGTGCAATCATGCAGGCCAACGCCGCTATACCCAGGAATATGTAGCTGCTGCTTGCGCGGGCAATATGGAGCGGAGTTGCTGCAGTGTTCTTCTCAATCACCACAGCCAGGCCCGTAAAAAGTTCCCTGAATTTCTGCGATGAAATGATGATGCTGCCGTCAACGTTCATTTTTACTTCCCAGCGTTCCTTATCTTTTTGCTGCACCAATGCAAATTGTTCTTCATGGCCCTGCCGTATATAAGCAAAGAAAGATTGATCTAGATGATGCAGCTCGGAAAAAGGGATTTCTACCGCCATATTGGGAATGGATAAAGCGGTAAGCGAATCAGTTATTGCAGTAACACCGGGGGCATTTGGATGAGAAAGAAATTGCAACCTGAGTTGCCTGTTGTCAATTCTGTAGTTGGCTTTGGTAAGCCAGAGACGCAGTAGTTCAATTGTATTATCTTTCATCGAGAAGGAATAATACCAACGATAAGGTTTACTAACTAAATTTAGGAAAAAAGAAAATCAAAAAACAAATATTTTTTTTGCACTAAAAATAACAGATATGAAGTGCGTAACCTTATCCTTCCTTTTACTATCCATTTATTGCGGCAGCCTGTGCCAGCAAAAAATAATTTTTACATTAGATGAACTTGTGACGATTGCGCAGGCCAGTTCTCTCCGCGCCCGGCAGATCATCATCGAAAAAAGAATTGCAGAATACGAATACCAGTTTTTTTTGCGCAACAGGAAGCCTTCACTCACGTTTACGGGTAACCTGCCTGTGTATAACAAAGATAATTTTGGCGTTGTGCAGCCAGACGGAACGATCTTATTCAGAAGCAGAAGCCAAAGCAATAGCGATGCAAATTTCAGTTTCACGCAACCTATACCGGTTACTAATGGTCAGCTATCGCTGAATACATACCTCAACAGGTTCGACGATTACTTTGATAAGCGCACATCTTATAATGCAACGCTTTTCTATATCCAACTATACCAGCCGGTCTTTACATTTAACCAGTATAAATGGGATAAGCGTATCGCGCCATTGAAGTTCAAAGAGCGGCAACTTGCGGTTTCACAGGTTGCCAATGAGTTTACCTTTCTCGTATGCCAGTTGTTTTTTGATGTGGTGGAAGCGCAGGAAGATCTTGAGTTGGCAAAGACCAATCTTTATCATGCAAAAAAGAACCATGCGATCGAGGTGAGAAAAAAAGAACTGGGTGCAAGCACGGACGACAGGCTTTTGCAATTGGAAATGATGGAGCTTGAGGCCATCCAGCTGACAGAACAGTCTGAAAGCCGTTTATTGACAAGCATCGCTGAATTGAAAAATGTAGTTGGGATTACAGCTCCTGCAGATCTTTTGCTTCGTGTTCCTGAAAATATCGACACTGCGGCTGTTTCTTTTTCGCAGGTATTTCAATCTGCGCAAACCAATAATCCCGTATTCCTGAGCAACAGGAGAATGCTGCTGGAAGCTGAAAGCGCTACGGACCAGGCAAGGGCTGAGGGCCGGGAAATAAAGATTGTGGGAAGCTTTGGGCTTAACAAAACCGATGATAGGATATCTTCGTTGTATGTTCATCCGAATGACCAGCAGCGTTTCAGTGTAG
>JBAVMD010000163.1:0-10590 GCA_049689695.1 Chitinophagaceae bacterium
AACCAAATCAGGCAAAGATATTGATCAAATCCTGCATGCAGTTCGAAACCCAGCCCGTCAGGATTACAAATTTCGTTAAAGAGCGATAAAATGAGCTGTTTGCTTTAAACCATTTATGAATAAGTTCGACTTTACGCAGCTTAGCTCTACCTGAGAGGACAAAATCAAGTTTTCGTGATTTGTCCTTTTTTATTTTGGCTGGAACCCACGCCACCATTGAGTATTAGGGCAAGTTCTTCGCGGTAGGTTGGAGTTCGATATGAATTACTTTCAAAAACTAATTTTTCAGCATACATCGAACTAAAGGTTTGCAACTTAATGGTGGGCTGGCCTTCTTCATATCAACTAAAGATCAAGTGAAAGGAAATGAGAATAAAAGCGAAAAAATGACCAGTTTACGATTTTCTGTTACTGTATTAATTTCCAACATTTGAGGTGATGTTCACCACTATTGGTGAGTTACTTTATATAAGGAGCCCGGCTGTTAACCGGGCTCTCTGCGCTTTGATCTTAGCGTGCTTTTTTCTTTGGATCTGCTTTCCTTTGTGCAGAGCTTTTCTTTTTTGTAGGCTTATTCTTCCTGGGTTCAGCTTTCTTTTTCGACATACAATTAAATTTAATGTTAGTGAATTATTTACTTATGGCTACCGGGTATTTTCTTCAGCGTTTTTCCATGTGTCCCATAAGTAAACAAAGATATGCCTATAATGGTAGATATGATATTTTCGATCAAGGTCAGCCGGCCGGGCATTTTATAATACTGATCTAACGCTAACTGAATAAAAAAGTGAAAAAGGAAATTTTATTTTTCCCCCGAATTTGGCTTAATGCATGTGGTGTTTCTATTTAATTCTTTACAGTCCTTGTAGCCTGTGCCAGTCCACTGTGGATTGAAAATGTTAATGAGTCATGATGTTCAACCAAACATTGCTTTGTTATCGCATTTGTTCGTCAGGAAGTTCAGCGGACGGCGGAAAATTCATACACCCACAAGGTTTAACCATTTCGCCATGTGCATGAAAAAAAAGGCATTTGATCTTATAGGTGGGGTAATTTTTCATGTTGAATTGTTCGGTACGACTTGTTTGATTAAATACGGGAAATATTTCAAAATATGAACTGTCAGCCAATACCAAGAACAAATTGCGGACACTTCCTGTTGTGGTTCTACCTATTCTTTTATCTACAACAGTTGTTTTCAAATTGACAAGAAGTTTTTGTATTGGTTGATCCAGATATTGGCAAAACTTTTCCGCCTTTGGATCCTGGGATCTTATATCTTTAGTGATAACCAACAAAAACAAAGCAAACAAAGTTCTCATCATCGTTCTACTTATAATTAATAAACTACTATTTACCGAACGAGTAAGTTTTACAACTACTACAACTTTCATCCTACCACGGTCTTCACCGGCCTGTTCAAAGGTATAGAAGTTTATAACAACATTACAGTCTACGTACTTAGCGATAGACTCGAAAAGTTGCACCGGCGTTTAAGGAAAGAGCCGTTAAATAACAGGTTACTGTTGCAGTACGCATTCATAACCCATGGTTTCTGCGGCTTCTTTATTCTGCCTCGCACCACAACGCGCTGGTAATATCCTGTTTGCATCAAATAACGGCTACCTATACCCGTGTTGCTTTTATCGGTGGACAATGTAGGAAAATACAGAAAAAACTTCTGGGGTGATAAAGACTTTGTTATTTATGAGTACATTCCAGCTCGTGGTTCAAAAGAATTCAAATTGAAGGCAGATTGGCCTCCCGGAGCAAAGTCTTGCGGATGGGATGTAGTGACCGCAACTGGATATAAGAGGAAATTACAAGTGGCATAAGCCGCCGACAGATTTTTTAGAAAAAAAAATTAAAAACAATACCTTTTACTATGAGCAAACGCCTGCGGCTGCGCTTCGAGCTCAATAACCAATCAATAACAACCTGCCGCAAATGGCATGCAGTTAGTGGATACCGGAAGCTTACTTAAAGAAAGATTACCAACTATTGAAGAAAAAGAGCTGATAAATCTAAAAGCAAGTAATAGCACCGCAACCAGCAAAAACGTTAAAGAACCCGTATAGGTAAAGGCCAGGCGATCGTGTAAAGCTGCACAATGCTTACTTTTGCCCAAACCCCCAGGCTTTGAAGTTTATGAATCCCAAACCCTACAGCTTACTACTGTCTCTTTTTATTTGCTTGCAGCTTGCCGCACAACCCACTATCACTGGATTTTTGCCATCTTCAGGACCCGCAGGTACTACTGTAATAATTTCGGGCACTAATTTCAGCGCGGTGCCGGCAAACAACGTGGTATACTTTGGCGCTGCAAAGGCAACGGTTTCAGCTGCGTCAGCCAATTCTTTAACTGTCAGCGTTCCTGATGGATCAACCTACCAGCCAATAACGGTAAGAGTGAATAACCTGGTGGGGTATTCCAACAGGCCATTCATTACTACTTACGATATAGAGGGCTTCACTATTCCCGGAACCTTTACGCAACAGTTTGATGTTACTGTTGGCAATAAGCCGCAGGCAGTTGCTATTTCAGACCTGGATGCAGATGGTGTGCCAGACGTGGTGGCGGCACGGGCGTTCGGAGCAGATAAATTGGTTACGTTGCGCAACACATCCGCAGGGGGGCTGCTAAGCTTTTCTCCCGGTTCACTGGTTACTGTAAGTGCTTCCAATGCAGTTGGAGTAGAAGCAGCAGACCTCACCGGCGATGGCAAACCCGAATTGTTATCGCCCCTCGTCAACAGTAATTTTTTTTACATTTGGCTTAACACGAGCACACCGGGAACAATTTCATTTGGAAATCAAAGCATAGTTAGTACAGCATTCGGGCAAAATGCCATAGCCGTTCAGGACCTGGATGCTGATGGAAAGCCGGATGTTGTAACCGCCAATACCACCAGTATTGCTGTTTTGAGAAATACCAGCAACGGAGGCAGCCTTTCATTGGGTACTTACGTTGACTATTCTACAGGAACCTTAGTAACAAAAGTTGCCATTGCTAATATCGATGATGATGGCAAGCCTGACATTGTGATATTGATGAAAAACCTGAATCAGGTGGGCATTTACAAAAACACCAGCACGCCTGGCAATATTTCTTTTGCGGCAAGAGTAGATGTGCCGGTTCCATTTGACCCGCTAGCACTGGCAGTAGGCGATTTGGATGGCGATGGAAAACCTGATCTTGCAATAACAAGCAACAGCTTCCCTATCAACTCTGTGGCTATTTTCAGAAATACCACAACCACAGGAAATATTTCTTTTGCCACAAGAATTAGTTATGACGCAGGTACATCACCCGTGGCAATAGCAATCAACGATCTTAATGGAGATGCAATGCCCGACCTTGCCATATCCCATTCAACTATGGATTCTGTTTCTGTCTTATTAAATGCGTCAACACCAGGCAACATTTCATTTCAGCCTAAAACAGATCTTTACATCGCAGGAGGACCAGTGCACCTTGCCATTGGCGACATGGACGCAAACGGCAAGCCCGATATCGTAACGGCCAATATCAACGGTAATACAGTTGGCGTGCTGCGTAATCTTGCAAATGCGCCGGTAATCAACTCATTTACGCCGGCACTAACCGGACCTGGAGCAACGGTTACTATCAGTGGCCTAAACCTGTCCGGCGCTACCAGTCTAAGCTTTGGCGGAGTGCCTGCCAGTTCCTTCACTGTGTTGAACGCTACCACCATACAAGCTGTGGTAGCAAATGGCGCTTCGGGCGCAGTAAGTGTCACTACTCCTTTTGGAACTAATGGTTTGCAGGGGTTCACTTTCACCAACGAGTTAACCGTTTCTTCCGTCACACCTCTTTCCGCGCCGGTGGGCACGCAGGTAACCATTAATGGCGCTAATTTCAGCAGCAACGTTTTTGGCAACACTGTTTATTTTGGCGATGTAAAAGCAACCGTTGTAAGCGCCACCAATACTTCTATTACCGTAACCGTTCCTGCCAGCGCAAGCTATAAGCCGCTCAGCGTTACCACCGGTGGCTTCACCAGGTATGCAAAGCAATTCACGGTAACTTTTCCCGGTGCTTCGTTCAATTTATTGCCGCACCATTTTCAACTGCAATCAGATGTAGCAACCGGCGCTCACGCTTTCAAACTTGCTTCGGGTGATCTTGACGGTGATGGAAAAGCAGATCTTGTTGTAACCAATAGCGGCGTCAATACATTTTCAATATTGAAAAATACGGGGACGCCAGGCGCTATCACTTTTGCACCAAAAGTTGATATTGCTACCATGTCTGATCCCAGGGGTATTTTGATCCAGGACTTGGACAGCGACGGCATGCTGGACGTGGCCCTGGTAAATTATGGATCGAATACAATATCAGTTTACAGAAATGTCAGCACCATTGGCAATATTTCATTTGCAGCACGAATTGATATCGTTACAGGCAATGGTCCGCAATCTGTTAGCGCAGGTGATATTGATGGCGATGGAAAACCTGATCTCGTAACAGCCAACAACTCCGGCGGCACTGTATCAGTATTTCAGAATGCAGGCAGTCCCGGCAACATCAGCTTCAATGCGCAACCTGTTATTACTGTTGGCAATGCGCCTTATACAGTTTCACTGTCAGATTATAGCGACGATGGGAAACCGGAGTTAGCAGTTACTTATGATTCACAATCATTAGCAGTGTTCCTTAATATAAGCTCTGTGGGATCATTGTCATTTGCAGCAGCAAAAACATACAGCATTCCGGGTGGCCCTTCCACCATTGCTAATCTTGATGTGAACCAAAACGACTGGATGGATATTGTGCTGGCCAACGCCGCTGCCATGAGCATGACCGTGCTGCACAACACATCAGCTATTAACAACTTCAACTTTGTATCAAGTAGTAATTTGCCCGCAGGCGGCAGCCTGGGCATCGTGGCTGCTGATCTTGACGGTAACAGCTTTCCTGATGTGGCTTTGCCTGATCGCAGCCAGAACAGGATCATAGTGTATAAGAACGCATATACAGGCGTGCTGCCGTTTCCCTTCAGATCCAGCCAATTTGCCGGCGGCAACGATCCTGTTGACGCAGTAGCAACTGATCTTGATGGTGATGGCAAGCCTGAGATAGCAGTAGCCAATTACAACGGCGGCTCTGTCACCATTTTCAGGAACGCCATTGGCGAACCAAATCTCGTTGCCTCCGGTACAAATCCTGTAACAGGAACTGTTATCAATACTTTGCGCATAGATTCATCAGTGCAAACGCATAACGGTCGCCCTTATGTGCAACGACATTACGATATTAACCCGCAGAACAATCCATCTACTTCCACAGCCACCGTAACCTTATTTTACCTGCAGGAGGAGTTCAATAATTTCAATGCGCATCCGCTGCACGGGCTTTCGCTGCCTGCAAATCCCACAGACGATGCAGGGAAAGCCAACCTGCGTATTTACCAGTACCATGGCTTCAGCGCTACCGGTGAGCCGGGCACTTACCCCGGGCCGGGAGTTGTAATTGATCCTGATGATGATAAGATAGTGTGGAACAGCAGTGCCAGGGTTTGGGAAGTAACCTTTGATGTAAATGGGTTCAGCGGATTTTTTGCAGGAAGTACCGGAAGCTCTATCCTGCCCGTAAATCTTGTATCCTTTACCGCAGTGCGGCAAGGTAGTGCAGCATTGCTGCAGTGGTCTACCACACGGGAGGTAATGACAGACCATTTCGAGCTGCAGCGCAGCACAGACGGGCGCAACTTCACAACCATCAGCAACATTACAGCAGCCGGAAATTCAGGGAACATCCGCACCTACACGTACAAGGACCAACCAGGTGGCGCATCGCTGTACTATTACCGGATCAGGATCGTTGACAGAGACGGAAATTTTGTATACAGTAATATCATTCGTTTGCATTCAGCAGTTGAAGATGCTGTTATCTCAATATATCCTAACCCCGCATCAACATTTATAGTGATAAATCATCCCACCAGCACGCGACCTGCACAATTACGGTTGATAGACATGGCCGGCAGGGTGGTTGCAACAAGCAAGACACTTATTAACAGCTCCCAATCGGTAATTGACGTGCAGCACTTACAGGCCGGTTCGTACGAGGTGGTTTGGCAGGATGGGAAAAGGACAACGACCGGAAAGATTGTTATCAGGTAAAAAATCAGTTCCACAATAATCACTCAATGGAAATATTAGAAAAACTCAGATCGTTAAATGAGTCCGAACCCGATCCAACTGTATTACCCACAGAAGAGGATGTAAAAAATGCCGAAGAGAAACTGAACGTCAAATTCCCACCTTCCTATATAAAGTACCAGTTGGAATATGCCGATATATCATTTGGACACCGGGAGATGTACTCACTTTTGGAAGATGGCAGTTACCTGGACTTAATTAAGGCAGTGATGGATGCAAGACAATATCATGAGCTACCCGAACATTTGCTTCCATTTGTAGCTGAACAGGATGGGGACTATCATTGTTTTAACCTTCGCTCACAAGGACCAGAATATGAGGTAATCTTTTGGTCGCACGATGGTACAACTGATGAAAAATGGAATAATTTCCTTGATTGGGTGGAGCGCTGCTGGATAGGTGAATATGAAGAAAATACCCGTTCCCGCGATTATCCTGTGTAAAGACGAGTCTTCTGATTTAATCAGACACATCTAATTTGAAGATGTCTTCAACCTTTTTTCCAAAAGCCTTTGCGAGTTTAATCGACAGCACGACTGATGGAACATACTTGTTAATTTCTATTGAGAAAATTGTTTGGCGAGAGACGCCCACTAATTCTGCTAACTGAACCTGCGTAAGCTGCTTTTTCTGACGTTCTTCTCTAACTGTATTCTTCATTGCTTATACTTCACATGAAGAATGTAATTGAAACGACCGATGAATGACATCCAGAAGAGAAGTACTAAGACAATAAAGAACAGCATCATTCCGCTTTCCCCGGGGTCTCCTGCAAATACCATAAACAAGAAACCTGCTATGATGACAATAAGTTGCAGGAAAGCCGCAAACTGAAAACTATCCAATCTTGTTTTTTGAACCATTTCATCTTCTACCTTTTCTTTCGAGAAGGTTACAAAGTAAAGCCCACAAAGAAAGGCGAAGAAGCCAAGGACAGCCGCTACGACATTGGCTAAATGATACGCTGACCATTCATAACCTTCATCAGGTTCCCCAAAGACATATATGAATAGGTTCTTTATGTAACCAAGCTGCATGACTAACCATAAACAGAAACCCATCGGAGCAATTACGGCTCCAATTTTCTTATACCTGTGTGGAAGTAGAAATTTCATAATGCCAGATTGAAAGACTAATGTAAAGTATACTTTACATATTTCAAAATCATTCTCGTCCAACCAGCATCAACGATAGTTTCGCTAATTAGCTTTGTTCCATCTTGACTAAACACGATTGAGCGGTAGATTAAATTTTGTATTTTGGTTTTGAGTTGCCGGGCTGACAATCATAAAAGTTCAGCACAGCAGCAAGCCGTCAACGTTAGTACAAACGTATGAACCGGACAATGCGACCATTGAAGAAATTAATATAATAGCCAACATTAAATGAATTTAAGACCAATCACTCTAAACGAAGACAAGGAAAATGAAGCGTATGCTTCGGCAGACTGCCAGCAACTTTTAAATATGTATGAAGACTTTTATCCTAAAATAGGCTTCAACATTCCTTGGGTTGGTTACTTTGTGGTCAGACAAGATAAAATTGTTGGCTCGTGCGGTTTCGTTGGACAACCAAAAAACGGAAAAGTTGAAATTGCTTATTGGACGTTTAAAGAATTTGAAGGACAAGGCATTGCTTCTTTTGCTTGCAAAGAACTCGTTACGATTGCTTATCAAACAGACCCAGGTTTGAAAATTACTGCAAAGACTGCTCCTGAACACAATGCTTCATCAAAAATCTTAGAGAACAACAATTTTGTATTTAATGAAATTGTTCAAGACGAAGAAATTGGGGATGCTTGGCTTTGGACACATAACCACTAATATTTTCCCACTCTCAGGGTTTAAAGGTATATCTGAAGATCTCTGATATTTGAATCCGGCAACCCTTTACCAAATAGTATCGCCTGTTAAATCATCTGGGTCCTAAGGCTGGCACGGGTTAGCAAAGTGGAACAGGCTTCAGCAAATCGCTTCACCATACCATTAGATTAAACGGAAAAAAAGACCTTGATAAAGAATTGCTCACATGGTTAAAAGAGGCATATAATATTAAAGGCATAATAAGGACGGTCTCAATTTAATTATCGATATGCAACAAAAAAGTACATTGCAGAATTAAGGTGTTATAAACAACTTTCCAATATTTCCAATCCTTCTTCTGCTATTGCCTGCTTCATGGTAAGTGGAGGAAAAAGAGTGAGTGTGTTTTCCTGCGTAGTGAGCAGCAGTCCTTTCTTCAGGCTTTTTTGCTGAATGCGATCAGCATACTTTGAATCGCTAACTTCTATACCTATAGCCAGCCCTAAGATACGCAGGGTAGCGCCCTTTTTAAATTTCATTTGACTGAGCCCGTCGGTAAAGCACTGGCTCAGGGCTGTAACGTTGCCGAGTATCTTTTCCTTATTTTTCTTCCAATAACGAATATTAGCAATCGCAGCCTCCACCGCCAAAGGATGCCAGCCATAAGTGGAGTAAAACTGGAATCCATTCTTCAGCACTTTGCCGGCGATCTTTGCCGTGGTAATACAGGCGCCCATAGGAGCATATCCTCCCGTAATGGCTTTAGCAAGACAAAGAACATCTGGCTTTATGTCAAAATGTTCACAGGCAAACAGCTTTCCAGTTCTTCCAAAACCACATGCTACCTCATCTATCACCAGCAGCGTTCCATAGCGCCGGCACAAAGCACTTATTCTTTTCATAAATGCATGCTCCGGTATCATTACACCCAGGTTGCAGATAACCGGCTCCATTATCAGCGCAGCAACATCTTTATTCTTCAATCTGGTTTCTACCTTGTCGGCTGCGCTATCATCCAGCGGTGGCTTTATTTTTATACAATTCGGCAAAAGGTTTTTAAACTGCTCCCTGTTTTCTGAGGTGCCAATACTTAAAGTACCTATAGAGTTGCCGTGATAACTTCCTTCCACAGAAAGGAACTTTGTTCTCCCTGTATATAACATGGCTATTTGCATAGCCGCTTCCACCGCCTCAGTACCGCCTGTTGCACGAATGCTTTTTTGCAGTTCACCCGGAGTAATAGACGCCAGCAGTTCAGCAAGGTCCACCCAGCCTTGATAGTGATGACCTGGAGTTATATAGCCGGGTATTTTTGCAGGATTTATTTTTGATTGTATTTCTTTTTTTTTCCAGCCCAGGTTCCCCACGCACCAGCCCGCATTAAAATCAATATAGCGTTTGCCATGGTTATCATAAATGAATTCATCTGTTGTTCGGACCACCTTTATATCCTCAGGCTCTTCTGTGGACATAAAGAAATGCTCTTCTTTTGATTGCTGTTTCATATCAGGTAATTTAAGCCGGGGAACGGTGATGAGGTGGCGGAATATCAATGCCCGTCTTCAAAATGGCATCAAAATCCAAGCCGCTTAAAGCAGCACCGCAAAGCTGGATGAGCTCTCCATTTTTTGCAGTTTGTAACAGATTAATTGACCCTTATTTACCACATTTCCCTGAAGAAAAAGGCTGAGTTGATCCCCGGCTGGATTTTGACACAACTGATTAAGAGGAATTACTTATGGCAACCTAGGATAATCACATACTTGTCCAAGACCAGGTCTTTACGGTTTAAGATTTTACTACTTTTATTCCAAATTCAGTCTTATGGAAAAAATTACCATTCTCATTGCGGATGATCACACGCTTATTCGTGATACATGGACATGTGTTTTGAACAGTGATCCTAAGTTTGAGGTGGTAGCAGAATGTGGCAGCGCGGAAGAAGCCATTACACTCACAAAAGAACTGCGGCCGCAAATAATTCTCCTGGATATTAACCTGCCTGGCATAAGTGGCATAGAGGCAACGCCATTGATTCGCAACTATTCACCGGGCACGAAAATCCTTGCTGTTTCCATGCACCAGCAACCAGCGTATGCACAAAAAATTATCCGGCAAGGAGCAATGGGTTATGTAACCAAGAACTCCACCAAACAAGAGTTGTTCCAGGCCATAATCGAAATTCATAAGGGCAAAAAATATATCTGTCGCGAAATTAAAAATATTGTGTCCGAACTAATAATGGGGAGGGAAGAGCAACCCAGAGGCCTTGGCTCACTTTCTCAACGAGAGATAGAAACCGTCGGCTTAATTCAAAAAGGCCTTTCATCAAAACAGATTGCCAATGCTATGAATATTTCAGTCAGAACGGTGGAAGTGCACCGGTACAATATCTTAAAAAAACTTGACTTGAAAAATGCAGTTTCGCTGATCAACTTTATTAACAGCAACAACTTGCTGATGGCAGTTTGAAATATTATTTGCTACCCTACCTTTTATCTTATTTATCAGGGATTAAAAATTGAACTTTTAGTTTACATCCTTTGCCAGGCGAAGAAAGAATGTCAACCGAACCGTTGTAAAGTTCTGCACGGTTGATGAT
>JBAVMD010000164.1:0-3248 GCA_049689695.1 Chitinophagaceae bacterium
GTATGTTACCCACCTTGCTGTTAATATGACTAATCAGCTCATCTATCATTTTTTTTCGTTCCATGTATTTGGGAATAGTATCCCTCGACGGAACAATGACCATGACAAAAACAACCTTTCCTAAATATTCAGGGTTCTGCATGAGGAAATATTCATAACCTTTGAGCCTGTTGAATACCCCTTTGGTATAATCCAGCCGGTCAACTGAAAAAATTATCTTACGGTTGTTCATTTGTCGCAGCATTGACTGCCTCAATTGAGTTACAGAAGGCAGATCATAAGCATCATTGAATTTCTTAAAGTCTATACTAATAGGAAAGACATCTACCTTGATCAGCCTGTTGTCGTAATGCATTATATGCCGGTCATTGTCCAATCCCAGGATCATTAAAACGCTCTGCAGAAAGTGCGAAGCGTAATCTATGGTGTGAAAGCCAATAAGGTCTGCTCCAAGCAATCCCTTTAACAGATCTTCCTGCCATTTTTTGGGCAGCAACCGGAATATTTCGAAAGAAGGAAATGGAATATGCAGAAAGAAGCCAATGGTCAGTTCGGGGATTTCTTTCCTGAGCATCGCGGCAAGCGGCAGCAGGTGATAATCGTGGATCCAGACCGTATCTGAGGGCCGGAGGTTTTTAACCAGCGTTTCGGCAAACCACTGGTTTACTCGTTGATAGCAGTCGTAACATTCTACATTATACTCAGCATACGAAGGAAAATAATGGAACAATGGCCAGAGAACGGAGTTAGCATGTCCGTTGTAATATCCGTCATATTCTTTTTGCGGAACAAAAACCGGCAGATAGGTAAATGGGGCATTCTGAATTTTTTTAATGGCCGATACCCATGTGCCGAGATTACAGCCTGGAACACCACTCCAAAAAACCTCGTCGAAAGACTGCGCACCTGGTTTGGAAAGGTAACTGCTTATAGCGGTGATCAATCCCCCTGATGCGTGTTGTATCCCTGTTTCTTCGCTGACAGTTACAGGAAGCCTGTTTGAAACAATGAAAAGTCTTTTTTCCATACTGTAAGATAGGCTTGTAAGGATAGAGCGACATTAAAATCAAATTAGAACTTGATTAGAATAAGAAGGATTAGAATCATATTAGAAAATCGCATCGCAAGCTTTCCCTCTAACATCCCGTAATACCTTCGCAGTTCATATAAGCGTTTACAACTTGATAAAATTAAACCGATGAACAATTTTTTGGAGTTTATAATATTGAATAATACGGTAAGGGATTGGATCATTTCCTTGTCCATAATCCTGGGGGTCATTATAGTACTGCGCTTATTTCAATCATTGATCATAAATAAGGTAAGGTCGCTTACAGCAAAGACCAAAACAACAATTGATGATTTTATTATTTCAACAATGCAGTCGTCTGTAATGCCGCTGCTATATGTTCTTGCTTTTTATTTTGGCTTGCAATATCTGATGTTTTCAGCAAAAGCGGAGTCTGTAATACACATCGCCTTAATGTTCGCTATTACTTTCTTTATTTTAAAGATCATCAGTTCATTTATTGCCTATGTATTCAGACAAGCTTTACTAAAGCAGGGGAGAACTGCGCAGCGCGAAAAACAATCGAGAGGCATCCTGCTGATCGTTCAGATAGTTATCTGGCTTATTGGCCTTTTATTCCTGATTGATAACCTGGGTTACGATATTACTACAGTGGTCGCCGGGTTGGGAATAGGTGGTATTGCAATTGCCCTTGCAGCGCAGACAATTCTTGGCGATCTGTTCAGCTACTTTGTTATTTTCTTTGATAAGCCATTCGAGATAGGCGACTTCATCATTGTAGATGATAAAATGGGAACCGTGGAGTACGTTGGCATTAAAACTACGAGGATCCGCACCTTGGGAGGAGAACAACTCGTTTGTTCCAATACAGATCTTACAAACTCGAGGGTGCACAACTACAAGCGCATGCAGGAGCGGAGGGTAGTTTTTTCTTTTGGCGTGGTGTACAGCACAGAGGCTGGAAAGCTTGCCCTTATTCCACAACAGGTAAAGAAAATCATAGAAGGATTGCCAGATACACGGTTCGACAGGGCCCATTTTAAGGACTTCGGCGATTTCAGCCTGAATTTTGAAGTGGTGTACTATGTTTTGTCTGCTGACTATAATGTTTACATGGACCGTCAGCAAACCGTGAACCTGAAAATATTTGAGCTTTTGGGCAAAGAGCAGGTTGAATTTGCTTTTCCAACTCAAACTGTTTTTTTAAATGATATGCACGCAAGCAGGCAGGAAAGCAATGGGAAGCTGCTTAATCATAAGTAAATGGCTGAACGCTTGTTTGGATCAAATTAAATACGGTCCAGCTTTGAGCTTAGGCTGTGAATTGTTTTTTTAAGATCTGAAAATTCATTCTTTAATTCAGTGATCTCCTTTGAACCTGCCACCGGTGCAGATTTCTCTTCTGCATCGCGGCCAATGAAGAAAGTAGCCAGCGTGGCGGTAAAATACCCGAAAACGGTATACCCAAACAAAGCAAGCAGGAAAGCAAGCCCGCGCCCTTCGGCTGTTAAGGGCCAATACTCGCTTCCGGCTGTAATGATGCGCATAGCTGTCCACCATAGTGCCATGCCATAGTTTTCAAAGCCAGGGCTGGGCCTCTCAATGGCATACATACCGGCCGCGCCCGCAAAGCATATTACCAGGGTAAGCAGGAAAACATACGCAAATCCTCTGCGCCGCATAGCGGAGCCAAGGCTCCTCATACCACGGTTCAGGGAGGTAATGATCCTGATAAGCCGTATGCCTCTTAACCCTCTTAGTAACCGGACAAACCGCACAACGCGAAATACCCGTAATGCGGGAATAAAAAGTGATATGGCCGTAAGCCAGTTCTTCTTAAGAAAGCCCAGCTTTTCAGGCGCCAGTATGAACTTAACCACAAAATCTATAATGAAAAGGGCCCATATAGTAAGGCTGAAGTATTCTAATCCCTTTGTTAGTCCCCAAATCAATTCAACCACTAATAAAACCAGCCAAACGAACCCTAAAAAGATCATGGGCCCTTCCAGCAGCCTTTCAAATGAGGCAAGCAACTTCCTTCTTTCACCGGTGAGCTTTTCTTTCATATTACGAGTGTTTAGATAACCTCTGTAAAAATCCTGCCCAAAAGCTTGTCAGCGCTTTAGATTCGTAATTTGCACGTGGTAGTTACCCAATAACCAAATAAGAACAATAATGCAGGCGAACTCAAACCTTCACACCCGGCCTAAGCTTATTC
>JBAVMD010000165.1:0-2410 GCA_049689695.1 Chitinophagaceae bacterium
GTATACACCCCCGTATATCTCGGCAATAAAGAAACCGTAAAACTATACTTGCCTTTTACAAGGCTGTTGCAGAATATGCTCACCTTATTCTTAAAATACTCACGATGCACTTCCTGGCCCCAATAAGATTGTGATTTATCCTGGTAAGAACAGCCTGCGGGAATAGGTATTTCAACCATTACATACTCTGCATCTGCCTTAACTTCCACACTCACCCGCAACGTTACAGGAACACCTGCTTTAAGCGTAGACGTTGTGCCAGCGCCTTTTTCGAAAACAGTCTTCACCACAAAATTACCTTCAACTCTTTCCGGCGCTTTGTTCCAATGCTGCTCATAGGCGGTGAAATAAACCGGCATGCTTCCCTGCTTGGTAACTGAGATATTTTCACCGCTTTTTATTTGCGTTTGAAATGGAAACTTCTCCACCACAATGGTTTCTTTTCCTTTAATGGTTAACGATGCCGGCTTGTTACCGGTGTTCTCCGCCAGCAGGTCAGGCAAAATGGTTTCGAGTATCAGCGAAGATTCATAAGTATTACGCCAGTGGCCGTTTCTTCTTTTTTCCAGGAAATAATTCCTTGCTTTCATCATCAGCTCATTGTTCGTACCGCTGTTTCGCAGTATGCGGTACATGCTCAAGGTGATCTGGAAAGAATTGTCGAAGAAATAATAATTTTCCTCTCCCCAATACACGTTGCCAAATACTGTGCGGTTTTGTTTGGCAATAAATGTATCTATCACAACAGGCAGTCCCAGTTTTTGTTTCAACTCTGTCAACCGGAGCTTCTGGTAAAGGCTATTGCCCACGCCATACTTGTCAAGCGTATCTATGTATTTTTTGAAATCGGCCTTTGTACCCAATGCGTGCAGCAGGTAAAGACTGGAAAGTTTATCGATTCCCCTGTAGCTTTCGAGATTGAAAATAAGATAATCGCCAAGCGCTGCTTTATTCAGCGTATTAGGATAGCCCATGCGGTCAGCATCGAGCAGCGCTTCTGTTACATGCAGCGAGATCCAGAGCGAAGGCTGGTTGCCCGTCCACCAGCCCCACAATCCTGTAGTTGATTTACTTTTATTGAGCCGCGCAATAAGATCATTGATATTCTTTTCTCCATTGAATGGCCGGTTCAGGAACTTGTCTATTCTTTTTTGCACCAGCATGGCTTTCAGTTTTGAAGCCAGTTGCTCATTGCACAAATATTCATAATTACGAATGCTCTCTGTTTCTTCATAAAACACCGGCAGCAACGAAGACTCAGCATAAAGTTTAATGGATGCTGAGTCAGCCTTCAGTTGTACAGTGAACGTGGTGTCTTTGCTCAAAGCCAGGAAAATGCCATTTGTTTCCAGCACTCCCGGACGGAAAACCGGTATCGTCCTTTCTTCTCCATCGAAATATCCGTCTTCTTTCTGAACAGTATATTTCAGCTTTAATGAATCGCCCTGCGGCGCGGTGATGGAAAACGTATCAATCCATGAATTGCGCAGGCGTATGTTGTTTTCTTTAACCAGGTTATTGTTCAATGAAAAAGATCTTTTAATCTCTACAGTATCAGAAAGATAATTAAGCGTTTTACCAATCACGTTAATGGAATCTCCATCCACAGCAAAAAGCGGAAGCGTGATGTTACCGCTGAGCGCTTTGAAAGATTTTATGGCGCCTTCAGCGTAGCCCGAGCGTTTATTATCTGCCATGGCAATGGTGAACGTTTGCCAGTTGGTGATATCATCAGGAAAGGTAACCTTGAAAGACGCATAACCGTTGGCGTTTGTAGTAAGCTTCGGTTGCCAGTAGGCATCGTCCCTGAAATTGCGCCGCAGCGTATTGCCTGCAAAAGGCTCTCCATTCTCTGCTGAAAGTTTCTGCTTTTTTGTTGTAACAAGAATAACGCCGCCGGCCGCCGCCGATCCATAGACAGCAGTAGCTTCTGTGCTTTTAAGGATGTTGATTTTGTCGATATCGTTCTTGTCCAGGTCTTCCAGCTTGCCTGAATAGGGCAGTCCGTCTACAATGATCAGCGGCTGCGATGCTTCAATGGTTGTTGATCCCCGCACCATCAGGCCTGCAACTTTTCCCTGCAGAACTTGTGCGTTGATTGTGCTCACAGATGCGCTGACTTCTCTTTTTTTGACGGTGCCGTAGCCTACTACTACCACTTCGCTCATGTTCGATTTGGAAGGAATTAAAATAATGTGGTACTCGCTGCTGTGTATCGGAAGCTCTTGTTCTGTAAAACCAACTGCACTAATTACAATGGAACCGTGTTTTGGCGTTCTTAGTACAAACTCTCCTCTCTCGTTAGAGGTTGTTGCTATGTTGGCTCCTTTAACTCTTATGGTTGCAAAAACAACAGGCATTTCGTTGTTGTCCCTGATAATACCGCTTATGGTTTGAGGGAAAGTAGATG
>JBAVMD010000166.1:0-2226 GCA_049689695.1 Chitinophagaceae bacterium
ATCATATCGTTGATCCGGTATTGATCATTCCCTATGAGGTAAAGCGCAGCAAGGATTATATTACAGTACCCGGGTCTATAAAGGGACATAATAGTCAAGGCTTTGTTATAGTTGATCTATATATTGATGCAAGAGGGTCACGGGAAAAATATACAATAGCAAAGCTGATGTATAAAAAAAATGAAGACATAGTAGCGGATTTTTATTTAGATCCTTATACCAATAAATATATAGGCATAACTAACGACGAATTTCTTAAACGAATAGACCCGGTAATTGCAAATTATATACGAGATAGTATTTCGATTGTGCCTGTAACTGCCTCAACGCAACGCAGCAGCAATATTAAACTTTATACGAAATTATACTGATACATATCCTGCTTTCAGCGAAGGTCCCTTCCGCTACTGAAAGACCAATAATACCTTTCTTATAAATTCAGTTGATATTTTCATACTTCTCCTTAACCTGCCCACACACACTTATCTTCTCAATACGCACGAATATCATTAAAATCTGCACGCGTATACATTTCCACTTTTTTTTTGAAACGGGTGTCTTATTTTTATTTTGTCGATAATCAATTATCATTTAACACCCCTTATCATGAAGCAATTCGTCCATCTTATTTACCATTCAGTTTACTCATCATTCCGACAGCAAACATTTCAGTTAGTATTTAGGTAGCCGGCTTTCGAATAGGCCTGCCTGTTACATATAAGGAGCGAACATTGCCTATACTGTTCGCAACCTAAGTGTAATCTATTGCACGTAAGTAATGAAGTTTTAACCGCATTAATTAGCTGCTATGAAACTTTTCATGCTATGGTTATCGCTTTGTGCGATGACATTACTACCGCTATGCGCTAACTCGCAGGACGTGGTCGACAAAGTGATCGATTTTCCCGGAAAGATAGTGCGGCAATTACAAAAGAAAGCCGCTGATGCCGACGAGAAGATCCTCAGGCAAACAGAACGTTCTATGCGCACGCTGCAGCGGCAGGAAGAAAAAATGCGAAAAAAATTATTTGCGAAAGATTCCGCGGGGGCAAAAGATATTTTTGATCCTTCCCAGGTAAAGTATACAGAATATTTAACCAATCTTCAAAACGGCACCTTCCGGTTAGATCAACGGAAGGTTGGCGAATACCTTCCTTACTTCGATAGCCTTAAATCATCATTGAAATTCCTGCAAACAAGCGAGCAGCTGATGCAGAATATTCCAATGCAGAACGATGTGAACAATGCTTTGAGCTCTTTTAACCAGGTGCAGGATAAATTGAAATATGTTAGTGAGATCAGGCGATATCTCAAACAACGAAAAGCGTTTTTACATGAACAATTAGGCAAGCATGGATTCTCCGCACAGTTGAAGAAGATAGATAAAGAAGTGTATTACTACGCGGAGCATATCAAACAATATAAAGCGTTGCTGAATGATCCCAACAGGCAGCAACAGGAAGCGTTAAGGTTGCTGAATAAAATTCCTGCTTTCAAAGAATTTGTTAAGAAGAATTCTTTTCTCTCCGCTCTTTTAGGCTCCAACGACTTCTCTTCGTTTGCGGGCATGAACGCTGCAGACATTCCGGACATGCCGGGTTTGCAATCCAGGGCGCAGGTACAAAGTGTGGTCAATACCAATGTGCTGTCTGCCGGCAGTGGTGGGCAGGACATTCTCACGCAACGGTTATCAACAGTAAAAGATGAACTGAAAAAATTAAAGAACAGTGCTTCTTCCTGGGATGAAAATTCAGAAATGCCTGACTTCAAGCCGAATGAAATGAAAGCAAAATCATTTCTGCAAAAGCTGGAGTTAGGAACCAACCTGCAGTTTGGAAAATCAAATTCATTTGTTCCTTCTACGGCCGATATAGGTGCGCAGGTAGCTTACAAATTTCATCAGAACGGAAATTTTGGTCTTGGCATGTCGTATAAGTTGGGCTGGGGCGATATCAGGCATATATCATTTTCGCACCAGGGAGTTGGTTTCCGTTCTTTCCTCGATTACAGGATGAAGAAGAATTTCTTTGTAAATGGCGGTTTTGAATACAACTACAATGCTGCGTTTAAAAATATCGCACAGCTGAAGGACTTTGATGCGTGGCAGAAGAGCGCATTGTTTGGTGTGAGCAGAAAATACCGCATCAATAAAAAAATAAAAGGCAACATGGTGTTGCTGTACGATTTTCTTCATAAACAACATATTCCCAATACTCAACCCTTAGT
>JBAVMD010000167.1:0-4043 GCA_049689695.1 Chitinophagaceae bacterium
CTCATATCCTGCAAGAAAGAATCGCCCGTTACAGGCCAGCAGGCCCCTGTTAATGAACTTGTATCAGGAAGTGGCAGCGGCAATGGCGGTGGAGGCGGTGGCGGGGGAACTACAACAGGATTTCTTCAAAACATTTTTCCAGGACTTGCTTATCGCCTTGTGGCTGGCAACAGCAGCAGTGTTTTTGTAAGCTTTACGCAACCTTCACAGGCAGGGTGGATACTTAAGCTTGCCAGTAATAATCCTAATGTACAAATTCCTGCAACCTACGCAGTGCCAGCCGGAGTGTTTAATGTAGAGCCGCCCATTACAAGTTCACCCGTTACCAATTCGCAAATGGTAACCATCAGCGTTACGCTTGGAGCTCAAACAAAAAGTACTACGTTCAAAATTTTTCCTGCAACAGCTGCATTCCCTGCGCCGCAATTGCAATCACCGGGAGACAGGGCCGGTTTCAAAAACAGGATACAGGTAAAATTTACCTGGAGTGATAATGCAAATGCTTATTATCACGACATACAAATCAGTGATAACCCACAGTTCAATGGCACTCCAATGGCTGAGGTTTACCTGAACGATCCCATTTGGGCTGCCAGTTATTTTAATGGATTAGGTGTTCGCTACTGGAGAGTCCGTTATGTTGATGCAAGTGGAAATTTTGGGCCATGGTCTACAATAAGAAGTTTTGAAATCAAGCCATAACAATCAATTTGTGAAACTAAAAAGATTTATTTTTTATAAATCATTAAACCAAACAAGGCTTTTTACATTGCTAATGCGCCCGGTGAATTGCAAAATGCGAGGGTATAGTTTTTGAATGTTCATTCCATAAAAAAGATGGATAGCATTAACAAACAACAGCCGGAAGACAATTACGAAGACCTCCAGGGCGAATCAGCAAGAAAGAAAATAAAGGAGTTGAATGATAAAGCTTCTTCCTGTTTCTTCTGCACAGATATCCAAACAGGAAAGCCGTTCAAGGCGAGGCCTATGTCGGTACAGCAATTGGATGATGAAGGTATTTTCTGGTTCCTGAGCGCAAACGACAGCCATAAGAACAAGGAGATAGTAGAAGATCCAACAGTCCAGCTTCTTTTTCAGGGATCGGATTACTCTGACTTTCTTCATATCTCTGGCATGGCGACCATCACAGAAGACAAGGCCAAAATAAAAGAGCTCTGGAATCCCATGCTGAAAGTATGGTTCACAGAAGGAGTAGATGACCCGCGGATATCTGTGATCAGGGTAGAGCCTGTTGAAGGATATTATTGGGATACCAAAAACAATCAGGCGATCGGGTTCCTGAAAAGGGTAGCCGGCGCTATTGTAGGAAAAACGCTGGATGACTCCATTGAAGGACGATTGAAAGCATAGCAACACTATTAACGTGTGATGAATCAATAATTAGCCTCCGTTTGGAGGCTTTTTTTTATCTTCCTTTTATAAATCCTCATCATGTCCCATCGTCGCCGTTTTTTGAAACAATCCACTGCTTTGGTAAGCGGAGCAGCGCTATTATCTGCCCTGGACAATTCAGCATTTGCCTTGTTCAGTAAACGGTTTTCACCAGCTGACCAGGTGAACATCGGGGCCATAGGCATCAAAGGCATGGGATGGTCCAATGTTATAGCCGCGCTGAAGCAACAGGGTGTAAATCTTGTAGCGCTTTGCGATGTAGACAAGTCTGTATTGGACCAACGCATGAATGAGCTTGCCAAATTGAATGTAGACGCATCCAAAGTAAAAACATACAACGACTACCGCCAGTTGCTTGACCAGAAAGATGTGGATGCTGTGATCATTGGCACACCAGACCACTGGCATGCATTAATGATGATACATGCCTGCCAGGCAGGCAAGGATGTATACGTGGAAAAACCGGTAGGCAATTCCATTGCAGAATGCCGCGCCATGGTGGCTGCGCAAAAACGTTATAACCGCGTGGTACAGGTGGGACAATGGCAGAGAAGCCAGCAACACTTCAGGGATGCAGTAGACTTCGTTTATTCAGGGCAGTTAGGTAATATCAGAACAGTTAAAATATGGTGTTACCAGGGTTGGATGAGACCGGCGTCTGTGGTGCCTGATACTGCCCCGCCGGCAGGTGTTGATTACCAGAAATGGCTGGGACCTGCGCGCACAAGGCCTTTCAACGCAAGCCGCTTTCATTTTAATTTCCGCTGGTTCTGGGATTATGCCGGAGGATTGATGACTGATTGGGGTGTACATCTTTTGGATTATGGATTACTGGGCATGAAGGCGCCTGTTCCCAAAACAGTCGTTTCGCTTGGCGGAAAATTTGCGTACCCTGATCTGTCGCAGGAAACACCTGACACACTCACAGCCTTGTATGAGTTTGACAATTTCAATTTAGTATGGGACCATGCCATGGGCATCGACAATGGCTCTTACGGCCGCGATCACGGCATTGCATACATCGGCAACAATGCCACGCTGGTGTTGAACCGCGGAGGCTGGGAAGTGGTGGAAGAAAAGAATAGCAAGAACAAAGTGAGCAAACAATTAATGAAGCCCTCTGACAACGGGCTGGATAAGCATTGGGAAAACTTTATTGCTGTAGTTCGCTCGCGCAAAATGAGCGAATTGAATTGCCCGGTAGAAGCCGGCGCTCATGTGGCAACCGTGGCGCAAATGGGCAACATCAGTTTTCGCAGCGGCCAGAGAGTGATATGGGATAAATCGGCAGGAAAATTTACCGATGAAAAACTGAACCGGCAATATATGATGAGCGAATATCACAATGGATATAAGCTGCCTTTGATATGATCAACACCATCTGACGCACCGCTTGATTATTGTGAATTTGATAAAGAAAGTTTGCGATGCAACAACCGTATAAATATACACTTGCCCCTTATAAAGGCCCGAGGTCGCGCATGCGTTGTCCGCAATGCGGAAAGCCAAATGAATTTTCTCCTTATATAAACCAGGAAAACGGTGAGCCTTTGCACGAAACAGTGGGAAGATGCAACCGTGAACTCAATTGCGGTTATCATTATAAGCCTGCTGAATTTTTCCGTGACAATCCCAATCACCCGGATGCATTCAGAAGATACGATTCCGAGGCTACCGACCTGCGTCTTAATTCAAAGCAGGAACCACCCAGGTCTATCGATTATATTCCTGACGAACTCGTAGCGGATTCATTGGAACAATACGAGCAAAACCATTTTTATACTTTCATCGCGCATTTGTTTGGAGAGAAGCGCGCACGCCGGCTTGCTAATGAATATTATATTGGTACTACGCATCGGCTGTTGTGGAAAAATTCAACAATATTCTGGCAGGTAGACGCTTCGGGCAGGGCGCGGCAGGCAAAGGTGATGTTGTACGATCCGGTAACAGGCAGGCGGCAGAAAAAAGGCGATCATGCAATCATTTATAAAACCTCCGGTGCCTGGAGATTGCTGGAAGAAACTTTTCCCGAAGACTGGAACGCGTATGTTGTTGCCGGTTTGGGAAATGACTATACCGAGATCATTTGCTTTGAAGATTGTAGCAAAGTGTATGGACGCATGCTGAGTGCTGAGACCTGGGGCTTAAACCTTGTCCAATGTTTTTTTGGCGAACACCTCATTCATGAATATCCTGATAAAACGATCTGTGTTGTAGAAAGTGAAAAAACAGCAGTTATCTGCGCGGGCTTGTTCCCGGAATTTGTATGGATAGCTTCTGGCGGAAGCAATGGATGCAAATGGACGGAGTGGCAGGTATTCAAAGTGTTTGAAGGCCGCAGTGTTATTTTATTTCCGGATGCAGGCGACCTGCCTAATACACGCGATAGCGATATCAAAACTTTCTTCGACAAATGGAGCAGACGGGCCGAAGGCATTAACGCAGTATTGAACTGCAACATATCAGTAAGTCCATTGCTTGAACAAAGGGTTACTGCAGAACAGCGTGAGTTGGGATACGACCTGGCTGATCTTTTATTGGCGCACAGAACAAGCAGCGGCGCTTTTCTAACAAAAGAAAATTACCCGGCCCTGAAAAATTATCGCAATCTGTTTCTGCCTGAGCAG
>JBAVMD010000168.1:0-10524 GCA_049689695.1 Chitinophagaceae bacterium
CACCAGCAGCGCAGGGCCGAACTCAGAGGTATTGTTATTGCCGGCAGTCGGCTCAATGCCTAATGCTACGAGGCGCATGCCCAGCGGGTTAGTGGGAAGCGTATTGAGTGCAACTGTAAATTCAAAAGCGTTCTCATTGTTTACAGTTCCGTAAGTGGGATCTGAATACGAATCAAGACCTGCGTTGTTATCAGTAATGCCGTTCAGTGTAGTGCCTTCCTGTGCGCGGAACAGGAATGTTCTTCCTTCGCCGCTTCCGTCTTCAATATATACTTCGATAATGGAAGATGGTCGGGCAACGCCTTGCACCACCAAATCGCCCGCAAACGTAGTGAAGCTGCGTTTGATGATGGGGAAGTTGTAATATTCATTAGGCCCTGCGTCAAGATCGTTCTGATCGTTGGCCGTAACGCCATTGCCACCGAGATCTATACCCAGGTTGGCATTGCTGTTAAAAGAATTTCTTGAAAATACATTCCCATTTATATCGGTGCTCGGAAAAGTTCCTAAGCCAATGATGCTGTTAAAAGCAATCATGTTTCCTTCGATATTGTCACCTGTGCCATCATTATTGCTTCCGATAATATTGTCCACGGTGAGCAGCGCATTGGCAGCATTCAGCACAATTCCACTGAGTGCATTGCCGCGGGAAAGATTGCCTGGAGTGGTGCCGATGTAATTACCGGCAATTACGTTGTTGGCTGTATTGAAATTAAATATGCCGAAGAAGTCCTGGGCGGTCAGAAAAATCCCATTCCCCTGGTTAGAGGAAATGATATTGCTTTCAACAGTTGGATTTGCATGTGTTGCGTCCAGGCCTATGCGGTTATTACTGGAATTGAGTATTTCGATGCCATGTGTGAGATTACCGGCAGCTGCGTTGGCAGTATTAATACCAACAATATTGCCGGCTATGATGTTGTTGTTTGCATTGGCAGCAAGGTAAATGCCTCGTCCCACATTTAATATTATACCATTTAACTCCTGCACATCGTTCACGTTGTTTCCATCAGTGCCGATGCGGTTGCCCGTGGAATTCACCGTAAGCAATATTCCATTGCGGCCGTTGCCCAGAGTAGTGCCTTGCCCGGTTCTGTCGGAACCAATGAAATTTCCGGAGATGGTTGAGTTTGTAAGGGCCCAGCCAAGAATACCATCCTGTCCGTTACCGGAGATCAGGTTGCCTTCATCAGCATTGGTATTGGTTCCTATAACTACAGCATTGCTGCCGCCGGGACCATTGTCTCCCAGGTTTATTCCATGATTGCCATTGCCGAGATCGGTAAAGCCTGCCTGGTCTGTACCGATAAAATTTCCCCAGAAGAAAACGTTGTCTACTCCATTCAATACATTGATGCCATCTCTGCCAAAAGAATGAATAGCCAGACCGGAAATGGAAACAGCATTTCCGTTCACTGTAAGTCCGCTGGCGCCTACGCCTGCGCTGGAACCATTCAGCACTATCTGGATGGTACGGGCAAGAATAGAACCTTGTGTGGCGCCCGGCTGTGAATAGCCATTGATTCTAACTTCTTCATCAAGCGAAGGGAGTCCGCCGGTACCGGGTGTAATTACAAATGGACCGGAACCTGGAATGTTGAAATTGATAATATCAGGCCCAGGTGATGCATTTGCATCGAGAATAGCCTGGCGTAACGAACCAGGACCAGTGTCGTTTGTGTTGGTAACAGTAAAAGTTGCAGCAAAAGATACGAGTACAGAAACAAGCAGGCTGACCAACAGGCTCAGCCGCCGCATTGCGTAGATGTGGTTCATACGTGTTTTTTTTGTTGGTTCTAGAGATCCGGTAAGGTAGGGGTGCACAGGATAAAATTAGAACTGTTGAGTAAATAAAACAAATTGTATTGAAATGAGGAACTCTTGTGCGCTAAGGTGTAAGTGGATTAGTTAGCAGCGAATTGCGAATAATAAATACAGTGTTACGTTAATGGCTAACCGCTGATTCCTGTATAAAAATTTATTCACAAATGTGAATAAGCAACTAAATGCTGATCTTTTTCAATGCAGCCCCCAGTGCTTCGGGAATGTCAGATGCTATGAGGCATTCCTTTGTATAGTAATCAGCAGCTACATCTCCGGCCAGTCCGTGCCACCATACACCAAACACGGCAGATTCTTCCGGTATATAGCCCTGCGCAAGCAGACCAGTGATAATACCCGTTAGTACATCGCCTGTTCCGCCGGTGGCCATACCTGCGTTACCTGTAGAATTAAAATAAGTTTTGCCTGATGGTGTAGCGATGAATGTATGCTGACCTTTGAGCACAATTATTAACTGGTGTGTTTTTGACCGATCGATTGCGCATTGGATCCGTTCGAAATCGTTGCCTGTTTCCCCAAACAATCTTTCGAACTCTTTTGGATGCGGCGTTAATATGGAATCGGGCGGGATCTGTTGAAGTAAATGCGGATGAGCACTAATGATGTTCAAAGCATCGGCATCCAGCACCAGGGGTTTGCGCACATCATGCATTATTTTTTCCAGCAGCGTTACAGTAGCATCTTCTTTGCCTAAGCCTGGCCCAATGCCTATCGCATCAAATGCAGAAAGATCAGCCTGAAGTGTTGTATTGATATGATCGTTCTCATCGGCCACGCACATTGCTTCCGGCACTGAAGCATGCAGTATCGGCAATCCCTGTTTCGGTACATGAACCGTCAGCAATCCAACGCCGCATCTGATACATGCTTTTGCCGCCAGCACTGCTGCTCCCATTTTGCCATAGCTTCCTGCGATCAACAGGGCATGTCCATAAGTGCCTTTGTGCGAAAAGCGCTTGCGTGGCTTGTATATTTTTTTAATAAGCGTTCCATCGATCCAGTTATAAACAGGCTGTTGATCTTTTAAAAAATCGGGATGAAGTCCTATATCTAATATATGCACCCCACCGATATAAGCTTCATTTTCAGCAACCAGCAAGGCCGGCTTGTAACATTGAAAGCTGAGCGTATGTGTTGCCTTGATCACTGTGTTTCCCCTGGCGCTCTTGTCAACGAACAAGCCGCTGGGAATATCTATAGATACGATATCGTTACCGCTTGCATTCAGATGGTTTACAAGATTGGCAGTAACGCCTTCCAGCGGGCGGTTAAGTCCGGAGCCCAGCAGCGCATCGATAATAATATCATCAGGTGGGAGAGCCGGGAAATGAACATCGGATTGAATGAAGCGAATGTTCACTGGTATGCCATGTAGTCTTGCGAGGTTTTGCTGAAAGTCATCGGTTCCTTTATGACCGAATTCAAGAATGTAAACATTCACTTCACAACCTTTGCCACACAGTATTCTTGCAATGGCAAGTCCATCGCCTCCGTTATTTCCCTTACCGCAAAAAATGGAAAAGTGATGATCAAGGTATTTGTGTTTTTCCAGCCATTGCACGCATTGATCAGCCGCTCTTTCCATAAGATCAATAGCCGAAATGGGCTCATGCCTTATGGTGTATTCATCCCAGGAGCGGATCTGGTCAGCGGTGAGGACCATTTTGGTTTATTAGTTTATTGGTCATTAAAGTCATTTGGTCAGTAGGTCATTAGGTCATTGGGTCATTAAAGTAATAGCTAATAACCAAAATGACCAAATGACCCAATGACCAAATGACTTCAGGAACCTTCAATAAACTAATAAACGAGTAAACCTTATTGCTCCATCTCTTCATTGCCATTGTAATGGCTGAATGCTTCAAACAAAGGTTTTACCCGGTAGATGCGGTTGTTGCGCTTGTTGCCCAGCACTATTATAGTTGCGCTGTCCTGCACCAGCCTGGTGAGTACACTGTTGTTACCATGCCACCAGCCGTTGTGGTAAATTACCTTTTTACCAGTAGGGTAGCAGAGCATTCTCCAGCCATAACCGTAATTGCGGATACCGGGCTTTTCGAAGCTGCGCGGAGTGAAAGCAGAATCAAGCGTTGATTGCTTAAAAAATTTATTGGAGTATAACGCCTGGTCCCATTTCAGCAGGTCGCGAACGGTGCTGTAAATATTTTTATCGCCATAAACAAGATCGAGATAATCGAATCCCCATTTCTTTCCATTGTATTCATACGATGGCATCGCCCGGGCAGAGTCTGCCTGCGTATATACAAATGTATCGTCCATTCCCAGGGGTTCAAAGAAAGTAGTCCTGAGGTACTGCGCATAGGGGAGACCTGTAATTTTTTCTATGATCAATGCCAGCAATGCATAATTGGTATTGCAATACGCGAATCTTCTTCCGGAAGTAAAATCGAGCTTGGGTTGGTAGGTATACAGGCTTTGCAACACTTCTGCGTTGGTCACCCGCACTTTCTTATCCCATTTGTTCTTTTCCAGGTAATAAGCGTAGTTAGGCAGGCCGCTGCGGTGACTCAGCAGCATTTGAATAGTAATTCCCTGGTATGGAAAGCCTGGGAAGAATTTGCCCAAAGAATCCGTTAGCTGTAACCGGCCCTCTTCGTATAATTTTAATGCCGCCATGGCGGTAAATGTCTTGGAAATGGACGCGATGTGAAACGCATGTCTCGAAGTAAGACTGTCTTTCTTCGAAAAATCGCCAAAACCCTTATATCGTTCATAAATGATCTGGCCGTTCTTGGCCACAAGGAAGCTTCCATTAAAAGATGGGTGATCGAGCGCACTATCGTAAAAATCGTCTATCGCATGTATATACCTGTCCAGTTCCGAAGAAGGGATACTGGCGGGGTGGGCGATATCCTTATTTGACTCGTTTTGGGCGTCGGCGGCAGCATTGCGGCTCGCGTAGTCGCAGGATTTAATACTATAAAGGAAGCACGTTACAAATAGTATAGCAGTTTTCAATGTATAGGACTTTTACGGTGAATACTATGTGAAATTAGCAAAGCTTATTCCAAATATTCCCGGACGGATCATTTTTTTGGGTTACCGGATTTTCAGGACATCTTTGCAATTCTATTATATAAACGAAACTTGTTTTTTGAAATTATGCCGGAGACTACAAAAACAACCAGTTACCCCAAGGAAAAAATCAACATATTATTTCTCGAAAATATAAGTGACGCGGCGGTCAGGCAGTTTACAGAGACAGGTTATGCCTCCGTACGCAAGCTGAACGGCGCCCTTTCGGAAAAAGAACTGGTAGAAGAGATCAAAGACGTGCACCTGCTGGGCATTCGTTCCAAAACACAGATCACCTCAAAAGTGCTGCAGGCGGCAAAAAAATTACAGGCCATCGGCTGTTTCTGCATCGGCGTTAACCAGGTTGACCTGAAAGCTGCTACCCATTATGGCGTAGCGGTATTTAATGCGCCTTATTCCAATACGCGTTCTGTAGCAGAATTGGTGATTGGGGCTGCCATCATGCTCATCAGGCGGATACCCGATAAGAACAAGGCGGCCCACGAAGGCATCTGGATGAAGGAATCACGCGGTAGCTATGAGTTGCGGGGAAAGACCCTCGGCATCATCGGTTACGGCAACATCGGCTCGCAGGTAAGTGTGCTGGCCGAGGCGTTCGGTATGAAAGTGATCTATTACGATGTGGTGACCCGCCTTCCGCTGGGAAATGCCATCGGGAAAAAAACACTGCGCGAACTGCTGAACCAGGCCGATGTGGTAACCCTGCACGTTCCGGAAACGCCGCTTACGAAGAACCTCATTAATAAGACCACGCTTAAATATTTTAAAAAGGGTTCGGTGCTTATTAATTATGCGAGGGGAGAGGTAGTGGAACTGGATGCTTTGAGCAAAACAATGCAGGAGGGGCAGATCATGGGCGCAGCGATAGACGTGTTCCCGGTTGAGCCGGAAAAAAACGGCGACCGTTTTCAATCTCCTTTGCAACAGTTGCCGAATGTATTGCTCACACCGCATATCGGTGGATCAACAGAAGAAGCACAGCAAAATATTGGCGAAGATGTAAGCAATAAATTATTCCAGTTTCTCGAGATGGGCATTACCACCGGCTCGCATACCGTTCCGCCCCTGAGCCTGCCGCCGCAGGAAGGAACGCACCGTATTCTCCATGTTCATAATAATGTGCCGGGTGTGCTTTCTGCTATCAACGGTGAATTATCCAAATACAACATCAACATACTGGCGCAGTATTTGAAAACAAATGACGATATAGGTTACGTGGTGCTGGACGTTGACAAAAAAATTTCGAACCAGGCTTTTCAATTACTGAAAGAGGTTAAAGAAACCATCAAAGCAAGGCTTGTTTATTAAAGTGTAAACTTTCTTAATTTTCAATAATTATTGAAAATTTTGTAACTTTGGCAGGTTAAATACACAAAGATGAAAGTAATAATCGTAGGCGGGGGATTTGCAGGATTGAAGCTTGCGAGGGAATTGAACAACAGGCGCCCTTTTGAAGTTACATTGCTTGATAAATTCAATTATCACCAGTTTCAACCGCTCTTTTACCAGGTTGCTACTGCCGGCCTCGATGCCAGTAATATTTCATTCCCTTTACGCAAGGCATTTCACAACAGTAAGAATGTTCACATACGCATTGGTGAGCTCAAAACAGTAGACAGCGCTGCCAACAAGATTACCACAGACCTGGGTGAAATGGAATATGATATTCTTGTGTTGGCCACAGGCGCCGACACTAATTTTTTCGGTAATCAGAATCTTATCGATAATGCTTTTCCAATGAAATCTACCGTAGAGGCATTGCAGCTGCGGCATGGTTTGATTCAGAATTTTGAAGATGCGCTGAAGGCATCCGCGCCTGAACAACTCGATCGTTTAATGACGGTAGTGGTTGTAGGCGGTGGTCCAACCGGGGTTGAACTGAGCGGTGCCATTGCAGAGCTGAAGCACTATGTTTTACCGAAAGATTATCCCGAGCTCGACTTCACCCGCATGAAAATATACCTGCTCGAAGGCACCGGGAAAACATTGGGAACTATGAGCCCGAAATCATCTGCGCAATCACAAAAATATTTAGAGAACCTCGGCGTAACTGTTATGCTGAATACGATGGTGAAAGATTACGATGGGTTCAAGGTTACACTACAGGACGGTAAGACCATCGATTCAGCAATGGTGATCTGGGCCGCGGGTATCAGGGGAAACGTACCTGCGGGTATCGATCCATCAATGATCGTCAGGGGCAATCGTATTAAAACAGACCGGTTCAATAAAGTGCAGGGCTTTCAGAATATTTATGCGCTTGGAGACCTGGCTTATATGGAGACGGAGAAATATGCTACGGGCCATCCGCAGGTAGCATCGGTTGCTATTCAGCAGGCAACGCTGTTGGCAAAAAATCTTTGCAGAATGCGCGACAGGAAAGAATTGAAACCATTTGAATATTATGATAAGGGCTCGATGGCAACTGTAGGGCGTAATCTTGCAGTAGTGGATATTCCTAAACCGAAGCTTCATTTCGGTGGCTTCTTTGCATGGATGATATGGATGTCGCTGCACCTGGTATTGATACTCGGCGTAAAGAACCGCTTATTTGTTTTCCTCAACTGGATATACAACTACTTCACTTACGATCAATCATTGCGATTGATGTTTAAAGTTTTTCACCGGCCGAGAAAGGCTCAGGTTGTGTAGCTAAGGAACGCAGATTATTATGATCATTATGATTTGCGCCGATAAATTTAGTACGCATCTTAATACATAACTCCTAAATCTGTATATAATGCGGATTTAGGAGTTATGTATTAAGATAATACTTGCTGCGTAAATCATAATGATCATAACAATCAGCGTTCCCTTATCGCTTTCAATAAAACAACCTTATAAACCAGCCACAATCTTCTTCCCCCGGCTCCTGAACGCCGCCGTTTCGTGCTCCCATCGTTCCTGTATGATGGTTTTTAGTTCCTGCAGTATTTCAGGATACAGCTTTGCAAGGTTTTGCAGAATGGTAAGCGAAAAAGCTTTGATGCCAACTGCTGTTTCATTCGACTGTATATAATCGAAGCAGATAGTCATGAGGCGGCCATGATGTTTCTCAGGTATCTCCACATCTTGCAGCAATCGCACAGTATTTCTCACTACAGCATCATGAAGGCCGGGTTGCTCCAGGTTGTCCAGCAGTTTTTTAAAATAGGGTTTGATAAGATGCGGATGATCTTTCACACAACAGCTCATGGGCCAGGCAGCCCTTTGCGTAACACGGTATTCACCTTTGAAGAACAGGCTCATTAATTCAGCAAACCTGTCTTTATCATTACCGATATATCTTACGATCTTGTCGCATTGCGCTTTTGAATGTTCTTTGAGTATAGCGGCTTTGAGGTCCAAGGAGAGTTACGAGTTTCGGGTTTATAGTTTCGGTTCTTCTCTGAATATTGCTATTCCCCATTCACCACCGCTTCACGCGTAACCTTTGTTGTTTCAGCTTTGCCGTTTGAGGGTGCATTGTTTACCGGTTTGCGGGTTAAAATCCTTTTCGCCATAGCGAACATCTGTCGGTAATTTTCTATAACAAAGCCGGCGATATTGCGCATTTCAATGTTCACGTGTTTCTTCAAAACCTGGTAAACAATCATCAGGCTTATGAAGTGATGAATCACCAGCGCCCAGGCGGCGCCATCGCGGCCTATCAGGTAAAGTCCAAGGTAGGTAAGTGAAAAATTCAACGCCATCAGCAAAAGATTATACCAGAAATTCAGCTGTGGTTTGCCTATGGCATCCATCGTAGCGCCGAACTGGTAAAAGAAAGGGCGGAGAATGGCAATGATCATTACAATGCGGAGTATGTTGGCCGCCTCCACGTATTGCTGACCGGCAATTACTAACAAGGTCAGCTTGGGCAAAAGCATAATGAGAATGCTGGCGGGCAGAACAATGCTGATGATACTGCCTACCATCCGCTCAAAATAATATTTTACTTTGTTGATGCCTTCATTTGCAAGCGCCTGAACATTCTTGGGGAACAATACATCGGCCACCGCTACCGAAGGCATATCGATGAGGTTATTGATGCGTCCCACGGCATTGTAATACGATACATAGGTTTTGCCCAGGGTAGGATCTGCAATGGCATTGGCCGTAACAAAATGGTCGGCAAACCGGGAAATATTAGAGAACACATTAGTTCCAAACACATATTTCCCAAAGTGCAGAATGCTTTTGGTTAATTCTAAGCTGAATTGTAATTTTTTTGGAAGCAACGAACGTGATGATATGAAAATCAACACGGTGCCAGCCAATAATGATACAATCTGAATGATCACCAGGTTAACAAGGTTAAGGTATTGGGGGAAAACATAAACCAACAGCACCACACCGATCATGAACAATCCCTGGCGCAGGAAATAAGCCAGGAATATCTGCTGGTATTTGAAATGCGCCTGCAGCAATACCTCGCAATGGTTGAAAGGAACCAGCAGCAGGATGAAAAGGGTATTCCAGAGCAGGAGATCGTATAAATAGGGCGTTTTCAGAAAGGCTGCTATGACCGTTCCGGCCAGGGCTACAAGTAATATAATAAGAAGAGAAAATGCCAGGTTAATGACGATGACCGTGGATTGAACCACGTCCTTATTATTTTCGGGCATGCCCAGGAACTTAATAAGGGGATTGCGTAGTAAGCCCTGCTTGATAACTTCGATGAGGGTTACGATGGTAAGGAAAAGCGACCAAACCCCGTTTTCTTCGGGGGTAATATGACGAACGAGAATAAAATAGGTGATGACCCCGAAAAATATGACGGAGAACCGGTTTAAGATGGTAAACAGAAGCGATTTGCCCCAGAAAGATGATAGAATTTTCTTCAAACTGCTACGGGTTTCTGCTTAAACGGCGAAACTAAGTATTTATTGACGTTGAAGCCTTTCTAACTGAAGAATCCATCGTTTTACCATCAGGAGCGGGATGATACCTACCAGTCCGAAAGAGCAATCGATAAGAATATGGAACCAGGGAATGCCGCGGACAGGGCCAGCGATCATGGCAAGAGGAAATACGGCGATACAGGAAATGATGCCCCAGTCGATCACCCACTTATTACGAACCGGATCTTTGTACGGGCCTATGAAAAGGATGGCGATCAGTATATGGGCAAAGGCCAGCCAGTCGAACCCATAGAACAGAAACGGGTGGCGTTCGTGTGCTTCTTTAACACCCAACCATACACGGTCAAGCCAGTTCTGAAGGGCCGAACCGGGAGGAAAAAGCGGATGCTGCTGTAGCCAGTTCAGTTCCGTATAAACAGGAAAAGCGGTGACACCACTAAGGAAAGTTGCCACCATAAAAAAAGCAATGAACAGTCGGATGCGGCGAAGGGTAATGGAGGGATTCATAATTCAGGGTTTAGAGGCATCCATATCATAAGGATGAAATAACTTTCAGTCAATCAAATATACTGCATGAACATCCAAGCTTCCAGGCATCTGTATTTCATTTGCTTCACTCTACTTTTATTTTTGTTTTCCTGCTCGGAAAAAACACCACCATCAGCCATTGTGTTCCAAACTGATTTTGGGGTAAAAGACGGGGCCGTATCTGCCATGAAAGGGGTGGCGCATGGGGTAAATGCATCAATACCGCTTTACGATCTCACGCATGAGATACCTG